>JBDSPT010000287.1:0-13567 GCA_039930205.1 Opitutus sp.
ATGCCCTGCGAAGCGGCGATGCCTTGAACCGTTATTTCGTTTTTTTGGCGTGGATCCATGAAGATACCTTGGGCCACTCGCATGGGGTGTTTGCTGGCGGCGCCGGACGATAACGCGCCACGAGCGCCATGGGTCAATGCGGATCTATCCCAAACGAGTTGGAAGCACGAAAGCTGATTCTCCCCAAGCATCACGAATCGCAGTCGTGAGGGCTTCCACGGGTGAGTCTGGTTTCAGGAGGGCGAAGCACGCGCTGCCGCTTCCGCTCATTCGTGCCGGCACGTGAAACTCCCGCGTGAGACGCTCAAGCAGAACTGGCAGCGCGGGGAATTTTCTAAACGCCGGGCCTTCCAGGTTGTTGAACAGTATCTGATCAAGGTTTGTCGCCCCCGTGGCCCACGCGGCGAGGCAAGATTCAGCGTCTTCCCTGACGACATAGCTATTCGGCGCGTCCGCGGCGAGCTGTCGGTACGCCCATGGCGTTGAGATCGCGAACGCCGGTTTGAAGACCAATATAGGTTGTCCGCTCAGCCGTTTCGCCACGATGTCAGGTAGCGGCTCAATCCGTTCGCCGCGACCGCGCATAACGAGCGGCCGGCCTTCCAGGAACAGCGCGCAGTCGGAGCCGACGGACGCGGCAACGTCCCGCAGCGCGCCCGGATTAAGGGGATCACCGGCCAACTGGTTTAGAGCCCGCAAAGCGAGGGCCGCGTTGCTACTCCCGCCGCCCAATCCGGCACCCGTCGGAATGCGTTTGATCAACGTGAATCGCGCTCCCACACGCGAACCTGTCGCCGCGCGAAAAGCGTGGGCGGCTTTGAACACCAAGTTAGAGTTGTCGACCGGCAAACCGGGATCCGTACACACCAGGGAGAAGTCTTCGGCGGATTGAACCTCCAGCGTATCACCCCACGCGAGCGGCGCGACCAGGGACACCAACTCATGAAAACCGTCAGGCCGACGACCGGTGATCGCGAGAAAGAGATTGATCTTCGCTGGGGATTCGAAGGCAAGCGTACTCAAGACCCTCCGCTGATGCACGGTCGTCGAAGCCGGATCAAACGAAACTGATCGTCCATCGCAGCCGCGTCGCGAACGACAGACGCCAATGAACTCTCAATTCACCTGTCACTCTGAGACCCGGACCAGCATTGGGTTGGGTGGACGGACCATGAACTCATCGTGTCGTGGCGAGGAGCGAGGCGACACGGCCATCCCCCTGAATTTTCAGCTGGATAGCCACGCAGGCAAGCCCGCTCGCCATGACCAACAGGAAGGGTTCATCAGCAGTGAAGATTTAAGTGAACCTCCTCCTTCTCGCCATTGACCAATCCGATAAGCCGCCTGTCGCCTGTGCCCATCCCCGTTGCGCTCCTCACATATTTGGCTTCGAAAGTTGTAGATTCCTGTGCATGAGTGGTCCTCCCGACCATGCCGTGTGAATTGATCCTTGTCCTGGATGCTCCCTCACCGCGTGAAATTGCGCCCACGTTGAGGCAACTCTCTGGCACCATTCGCTGGGCAAAAGTAGGTCTCGAGATGTTCACCGCGTGCGGCCCGGATTGCGTGCGCGAAATCGCCGACTTGGGTTTCAACGTCTTTCTGGATCTGAAGTTGCACGACATTCCGAACACCGTGGCGAAGGCAGTCCAGTCCGTCGCGCAGCTTCCGATCCGCATGCTCACACTGCACACGGCCGGTGGTCCCGAAATGATGAGCTGGGCGGTCAAGGCCCAGCGCGAGGCCGCGCCGAATCTGCTGCTCCTCGGGGTCACGGTTCTGACCTCAATGAGTTCCGAACAGTTGCACCGTATCGGGGTTGGCGGGACTCCCGCTGATCAAGTGGTACGACTCGGAACACTGGCGGCCGATTCTGGAATCGGCGGACTGGTATGCTCGCCGTTGGAAATCGTCCCGCTTCGCGCGACGCTGCCTCCGAGTATCGCGTTGGTGACCCCTGGGATCCGACCGCGCGACGCGAAAGCCGATGATCAGACACGTGTCATGACTCCCGGCGAGGCTGCTGCGGCGGGTGCCAATTTCCTTGTCGTGGGACGCCCCATTTTCAAAGCACCTGATCCCGCCGAAGCCGCTCGCGCGATGATCGCAGAAATCAACGCCGCCACCGCCTAGTTCAGCCACAACTTTATCATGAGCCGCACCGCCGCCATCCTACTCGCCGCTGGAAATGGAACCCGCATGCAGGGTTCCGTGGAGGACAAAGTCCTCGCGCCTCTGGCCGGTCGACCGGTCTTCGCGCATACGGCGGCCGCATTCATGGCGAGCGGAGTCACCGACTTTTACGTGGTTGTTTACCGCGACCAGCGTCAGATGACCGAACTTGCCGCGTACGCGCCTACTCCATCCGCACTCGTCAAAGGCGGCCGTGAACGGAAGGACTCGGTGATGAACGCGCTGGCGGCGCTGCCCGATGATATCGCTTACGTGTTCATCCACGACTGTGCCCGCCCATTGATCCGGCCGGATCAGTTGGTGACGCTGCACAAAATCGTGCGTCGCGAAAACGCCGTGGTGCTCGCGCATCGAGTTGCCGACACGATCAAGGAACATACCATTTTGAAGAATGCGAAGGGGCGCGACGACTCACGCCTTCGCACGCTCGATCGCTCACGGCTGTGGGCGATGGAAACGCCACAGGTTTTCTCGCGCGACGTGATCGTGCGCGGCTATTCGCGAGTGGCCGCGCTGGACCGTCACATCACCGACGATGCTGCCGCCGTCGAGCTGATCCATCACCCGATCGCGCTCCTGGAAAACCCGTATCCGAATCCGAAGCTCACGACGCCCGCGGATCTGGCTTATTTGGAATTTTTGCTGAGCCGCGACTCAGCGAAGACGTGAGCGATCGATCAGGCTTCGTCCGCCTTGTGCGCGCAGCGCGAAATCCCACTTGTCAATGACCTACCGGATCGGCCACGGGTATGATATTCACCGGATCGTTGCCGGACGAAAACTCGTTTTGGGGGGCGTGACCTTCGAGACTGACTATGGACTGGAAGGTCACTCGGACGCGGATTGCGTGACGCACGCGATCTGTGACGCCCTACTCGGGGCGGCCGGTTTGCCCGACATCGGACATTTTTTTCCGAACACGGATCCAGCCTTCAAAGACATCGATTCGCAACGTCTGCTTCAGCACGTGCGAGCGGAAGTGATCAAACGCGGATTCGACATCGTGAACATCGACGCCTCGATCATTGCCGAAAAGCCAAAGATTGCTTCGAAAATTCCCTCGATGAAAGCCGCGCTCTCCCGCTCCGCGGGATTGGGCATCGATGAAGTCGGCGTGAAGGCTACCACCAACGAAGGCATTGGTGATCTTGGAAAAGGTCTGGCTATTGCTGCGCACGCGGTGGTTCTCCTGAAACGCAGCTGAGCTGCACGATGCAGCGACGTTCCATCCGGCTGCGCGTTTCCGCGACCAACGAAGTTTACCGACAACTTTGCGGTTCCTGCCAGCGCGGTGGGACGAATGCGGGGCTTGTGCCTTCGTTCTGGCCTCTGGCCCACGCCGTGGTTTCGTGACCGGTAAGTGCGTGCACCATTTCGCCCAACTGTGATTGTTCCTTCCGCAATCGTCATTGTCCTTAGAACAACCCTGATCGCCGCGGCCGCGCTGCTGCTCGGCGGCTGCGGACAGCGGGAAACCGCGGTTGAACGCGGCAATCGCGATCAAATCCTGCATCGAGGCATCAGCCATGATTTGGCGACGCTCGATCCGCACCTGGCGACGCAAGCGAGCGATTACACGGTGCTGTCCGCGCTGCTCGAAGGACTCGTCGCAGAAGATCCCGTCGATCTACATCCGGTGCCAGGAGTGGCCGAACGATGGGACGTGTCACCTGACGGCCTGAACTATACGTTTTTTCTGCGCGCGACCGCGAAGTGGAGCAACGGCGAACCCGTCACGGCCCAGGATTTTATCGCGTCATGGCGTCGCATTCTCACGCCCGCGCTAGGGGCTGACTATGCGAGTCTGCTCTATGTGATCCAAGGGGCGCAGGGCTTTAGCAAAGGCTCGGCTGGCTTCGACCAAGTTGGGCTCGCTGCCCCCGATGCGCGCACGTTGAGAGTGACGCTCGAACATCCGACGAACTACTTCCTGTCGCTGCTCACCAATCCCGCGTGGTTTCCCATTCATGTCCCAACGATCGAGAAATTTGGCGCCATTGCCGATCGAACCAACGCCTGGGCTCGCCCGGGTCGATTCGTCGGCAACGGACCGTTCACCCTCACCACCTGGCGCGAAGGTCAGGAGATTGTCGTGGATAAATCTGTGACGTACTGGGACAGCGCAACTGTGCGGCTACGTGGTATCCATTTTTATGCGATCGATAGCGTTGATGCTGAGGAGCGCGCCTTTCGCGCCCGGCAGCTTCACCTCACCGAAGCTTTGCCCGCGGGAAAGGTGGAAGGCTATCGTCGCGATGCGCCACATCAGCTGCGAATCGATCCTTTGCTTGGAACCTATTTCTACCGGCTGAATACCACGCGCCCATTCCTGAACGACGTTCGAATCCGACGTGCACTCGGAATGGCGGTCGACCGCAAAGCGATCGTCGAAAAAATTCTTCGTGGCGGACAACTGCCGGCGCACGCGTTCACCCCGCCTGGCACCGCTGGCTACACGGCCGAGGCATCGCTTCCGACCGATTTCGCCGCGGCGCGACAGTTGTTGGTGGAAGCTGGATACCCGGGTGGCAAAGGACTGCCGGCCTTTGAGCTGCTGTTCAACACCTCCGAGTCGCATCGTACGATCGCCGAAGCGATCCAGGAAATGTGGCGACGGGAACTCGGCGTGGAAGTCCGTCTCGCAAACCAAGAATTGAAGGGAACACTCGAGGCGCGAAGGGGCGGGACGTATCAAATCCTGCGCTCAGTTTGGACCGGAGATTTCGTCGACCCGGCTTCCTTCCTCGAAATCTGGCGCAGCGATTCAGGTAATAATTACACGGGCTGGAAGAATCCTGATTACGACGGCCTGCTCTTCAAGGCTGCTCGCGAAACCAATCCCGGCGCGCGCCTCGCCTCGTTCCAAAAAGCAGAGTCCCTGCTGCTCAAGGATGCGCCCCTGATCCCGATCTACCACTACACCCACGTTTTCCTCATTCAACCATCGGTCAAAGGATGGCACCCCACTCTCCTGGACCACCATCCGTATAAACATGTCTGGTTGGAATCCCCTTAAGTCTTCGCTCGACGGAATCCATCCTGAGCATCGCAGGATGACTTCCAGCCGGCCAGATCACGGGAGGTTTTCACCACGCTCGACTGCTCGACGGGCGTCGCAGTTAACTTCGCTTCGCGTTTTGGGGGCCGTGGCTATCCTGCTCGCTTCAGGAACAATCAGCGCCTGTAAAAGGTCGCAGAACGGGCCCGCACCAGACCGGCAAGTCTTACGCCTGAGCCAGTTGAACGAACCGGGCGATCTCGATCCCGCAACGGCGACGTTGCCAGACGAGTTCTTCATCATTCGCGCTCTCAGCGAAGGTCTTGTAAATCCCGCGCCTAATCGATCCGACGAGAATGCAAATGCCTCCGTCTTGCCCGGCGCCGCAGATCGCTGGACGGTCTCTGCCGATGGGCTGACCTACACGTTTCACCTGCGCGAGAATGGGCGTTGGTCGAATGGCGAGCCGGTCACCGCGAATGATTTCCTCCTTTCGTACCGACGATTGCTCACGCCGGCGACGGGCGCTTCGAAAGCATCGCTCTTCCATCTGGTCAAAAACGCCCGGGCCTTCGCAACAGGGCAGATTTCGGATTTTTCAAAGGTCGGATTCCGTGCTCCTGCCGCAGATACATTCGAAGTCACTCTCACACGGCCCTACCCAAAATTTTTGATCTATGCCTCGAGCGGTCCTTGGATTCCCGTCAATCCGCGGGTGGTAGAACGCATGGGCCGCGGATGGACCGCGCCCAAGGCGTTCGTCGGGAATGGACCCTTCACCTTTGCCGAATGGCGGCCGCATCAGCACCTCGTGGTACGAAGAAATCCAAATTATCACACACCCGACGCGGTCCGATTGGATGAGATCCGGTTCATCGTGCTTGATAATAACGATACCGAAGAACGTGCCTATCGCGCCGGACAGATCGATGTCACGATGACTGTGCCATTCGCCAAGATCGAAACCTACTCACGCGACCATGCAGAAGAGTTCCATCGTACTGCGTTGGCGGAGACACGATATCTGTCATTCAATACCGGACGAGCCCCGCTCAATGACCCACGCGTCCGCCGCGCACTCTCGCTGGTCATCGATCGTCGGACGATCGTGGATCACGTGCTTCGCGGAGGACAGCAGCCGGCGTTTCGCTTTGTACCTCCGTCTCTGCGAGAACCCGGTGAACACGACGTGGCCGCGATCCCTCCACTCTCCGAGGCCCGTACCATTGCCCGTCAATTGCTGGCCGACGCGGGATTTCAAGGCGGAAACGGATTTCCTCATCTTGAACTCACGACCTGGACGGTGACGCCGGTTGTAGAGGTCGTCCAACAGATGTGGAAGAAGGAACTCGGAATCGATGTCTCGATTGTGAAGCAGGACGCGAAGGTACACGTCACCGCGATGCGCGAAGGACACTATGATATCGGATTCGCGCCTGCAATTCCTGACGTTGCTGACGCCGCCAATATTCTTGAAGAACTCATCTCGAATGCGCCGGGCAACTATCCGCAGTGGTCGGATGCCGAGTACGACGCGCTGATCGAACAAGCCAAGGTCGCCCCGGACGCGTCCACGCGTAGCACTTTGCTCCAGGCTGCCGAACAACGCCTGCTCGAGAGCAGTCCGATCGCTCCGCTTTATTTCAACGCAAAAAACTGGCTGATGTCTCCGCGCATCCGCGGCTGGAAACAAGACGCGTTGTGGACACGGTTTTATCTCCATGTCGAAATCTCTGACGTCAAACGATGACTCCTCCCCACAGTTCATCGATTGCTTCCGAACAAAGACGTCGTCGCTTTCAACTTTCCGGGTCCGCTGTTTGCCGAAAGTAACCGTCGCGACTGTTCTACTGGGCACGAAGTGAGACCCGACTGGACTTTCGAAGGCGCCGCCCAAGACACGGAACTTTTAATGAAGGTCGGGCTGGAAATCGCAAATGGCCAAACCTGGCCGCAATCGCGCGATGGCAGCGAGTTCAAGGCGCGGCGAGACGCGATGCTGAAGTCGGCGCGACCGAAAGCCGATTAACCTTCTCGCGCGCGATCGGCCAACACTTCGAGGAGCAGAGGGTGTTGGCCCAGCAAGCGAGAGATTTTGACGGGCGACGAATTCGAGCGCGCAGCAGAACAAATTTTCGCCACGTCTCCATTGGGACCCGCATGACGACCTGGCGCGATGAACAGCATACCAGCGATCACCGGTTGATCGCTCCATCCTGGCTGCGCGAACAATCTCTCGAGCAGCGGCTCGTTGAAGTCGTACTCCGACCCTTCGCGCCGCTCCATGCTGCAGGCCTGAACTTCCACAACGCGGGCTCCCAAGAGTTCACGAACTTGGTCGGTGATGATGTCTCTCACCTGAGTCACTTCCGGGTTGGGACTACCGTGATCGACGATTGCCACGCGCGCATCGCCTCCCTCGGTGAACACTTCGCGCACGTGATCGGCCACGATTCTGGCGAGTCGTGTGTCGGCGCCGGCAAAGAGGGGTGCCGCAATCTTCGCACGGAAGCCTTTCCAATTTTTGGCTCGTTCCGCGACCACTGCGGGAACGTGCCGGGTAACGGCGTGAGACGGTCCGATAAAAAGTGGTAGTACGACGAACTCGTTAACACCCTCACGCCATCCCCGCTCCAACGCTCCTTCGAACAACTCGGCAGGCCGGCCATTCAGGTCGTTCGCGGGAATCTTCGCCGAATGGGCCACCGATACCGGATCGACGCGGCACTCCAGACGGTCGGAAAGCTCAGACGCGAGCCGACGCAGCTGAAACGTGCTTTCGGGCTCAAGTGAGCCGTTATCCATCAGCAGGACGCGACTACTCACGGTAGGAACAACCCGACTCGACCGCGCGTGCGAACGACGCGGCGACGCTCAAGATGCGACCGATAGTTCACGCGCGGCTAGCGACAGTTCACTCCAACGCACCACCTCGCCAACGATAATCAACGCCGGAAGCTTCTCGGGATCCGCCGTAATATCGCCACCGTCGGCCAGCGTGCCGATACGGATATTCTGGGATGACAGCGTTGCGCCAGCAACGACGGCCACCGACGTCGTGGACGGCAATCCACCTGCGATCAACTCCTCGGCGATCGCGGCGAAGCGACGAGTGCCCATGTAAATACAAAGCGTCGCCCGGAGAGACGCCAGGGCGCGCCAGTTGACGGGCGTGGCGCGATCAGAGCAGTCATGCCCGGTCACAAACACCATCGTCGACGTGATACCTCGTTGGGTCAGAGGAATCCTGGCAGCTGCACCGACGGCCGCAGCCGCCGTAACGCCTGGGACGATTTCAAATTCTAAACCCGCCTCTGCCAGTGCGGAGAGTTCCTCTCCAGCCCGGCCAAAAACCATGGGATCACCGCCCTTAAGACGGACGACGCGACGTCCGGTCAGAGCCTTCGCGACGAGGAGATGACAGATCGCCTCCTGGCTTGCGCTGTGCCGGCCCGCTCGCTTCCCCACGTAGAGCTTCTCGCAGTCTGGTCCACACAGTTGCAGCAACTCGGCACTTCCAAGATCGTCGTAAAGCACGACTTCGGCCTCTCTCAACGCTTTTGCGCCTCGCACGGTGATAAGATCGACGGCTCCGGGTCCGGCACCCACGAGGCGCACCGGCACACGCTGTTCTGCGTATTGTGATGGAGGGTTGATTAGCATGAGAGAGATTTTGTTTTTACTTCTTTAGTGAACTAGTCAACTCTAGGGAATCTATTCTATGCCAGAAGCAGCCGCCGCACCACTCTCACACAACGAGATCCTGAAGCAGAACGACCCCACGCTCGCTGGCCACATTGCCGCGACTTTGGCCGACGCTTCAACCGACCGCTTCTCTGACGACGATCTGCAGTTCACGAAATTTCACGGCATCTACCAACAGGACGATCGCGACCTGCGGAAGACTGCGAAGAAGTATATGATGATGATTCGCGGCCGCATCCCAGGCGGTGTGATGACGGCGGACCAGTGGAGCACCTTTGACGATCTCGCGACGCAGTACGGTAACAACACGCTTAGGATCACCACTCGTCAGAGCATCCAATTCCACGGCGTGTTGAAGTCCGGACTTGGCGCGCTGGTTAAGAGGATCAACGAGTCGCTGCTTTCGACCCTCGCGGCATGCGGTGATGTTAATCGTAACGTCACAGCGTCACCGACCCCGGCCTACACGAAAGCTCGCGAGCAGGTGTTCGCGGACAGTGTGCGCATCGCGCACGCCTTGGCGCCGCAAACGCGCGCTTACCATTCGATCTGGATCGATAATGTTCAGCTGAACCTCGACGAATCAGAGAACAAAAACTTCGTCGACCCGCTTTACGGCCAGACCTACCTGCCGCGTAAATTCAAAGCTTCATTCGTCATCCCGCCGGTGAATGACATGGATATCTACACGAACGACATTGGGTTCATCGCAATCGTGGAGGGCGATGACGTGGTCGGCTACAATCTCGCAGTGGGTGGAGGCATGGGCCGGAGCCACGGGAACGTGCAGACGTATCCTAGACTGGCAGACGTCATCGGCTTCTTCCGCCCCGAGCAGCTCATTCCGATCGCCAAGGCAGTTCTGACAATTCACCGCGATTTCGGCGACCGTACGAACCGAAAGCACGCGCGGTTCAAATATGTCGTCGAAGAGAAAGGCGCGGAGTGGGTACGCGACGAAGTGAATCGCCGGGCTGGTGTCACGCTCGAGCCTGTTCGACCCTTTGCATTTACGACAACGGGCGATGTTTACGGTTGGAATCGAGCCGTTGATGCCAGTCTGTTTTTAACGCTGTACGTGGAGACCGGCCGCGTGAAGGACGTCGATGGTCATCGCCAGAAAACCGCGTTACGTGAAATCGCGCGGACGCTGCCGCACGTCGAATTCCGCCTCAGCGCGAATCAGAACGTAATCATCGCGAACATCCGCGATACGGACCGCGCGACCATCAACAGCATCCTTACCAGTCACGGCGTAAAGACCGAGAATCAGGCGTCGGTGCTGCATTCGGTGTCGATGGCGTGTCCTGCACTTCCGACGTGCGGCTTAGCGTTGGCGGAGTCGGAACGGATGCTTCCGAGTTTGATCAATCGCATCGAAAAGCTTGGCGCCGATGTCGGATTGTCCGGCGACGAGATCATCATCCGTTCCACGGGTTGCCCGAATGGTTGCGCTCGTCCGTACATGGCAGAGATCGCTTTTGTCGGCAAAGCTCCGGGTCGTTATCAACTCTGGCTCGGCGGCAACGCCGCCGGCACCCGCCTCAATCGCGTTCACCGCGAAGTCATTAAAGATGCCGACATCGAAAATGAGCTTCGGCCCTTGCTGACCCGTTGGAAAGCCGAACGCCACCCAGCGGAGCGCTTCGGAGATTTCGTGGCGCGAGTCATCTGGCCAGAACAAGCGGCCGTTGCCGCCGTTGCGGCCGAGACTGCGGCCAAATCTCCGGCGACAGTAACCGCTGCTCCCGGTCCGACGCTTTGATCACTCTGCTCCGGACAAACCCTTTACATCCATGACTCCTCAAGACATCGCGCGTTGGAACACAGAGCTGCGTTCGAAGTCCTCGCTGGACATCGTTCGTTGGGCGATCAGCCAGGCCGGAAATCGAGCGATCGTCTCGACCAACTTCCGCCCGTACGAAGCGGTTGTTCTTCACCTTGCGACGCAAGCTCAGGCTGACATCCCGGTATTGTGGGTGGATCACGGATACAACCGTCCCGCCACCTACCGCCACGCCGAGCAGTTGCGGAGTCGATTGAATCTCAACCTGAAGGCTTACCTGCCAAAAATGACCGTGGCCCATCGCGACGCGATTTATGGCGACCTTCCGACGACCGAGGACGAAGAGGGTCTGAAGAAGTTCAGCGCGGCGATGAAGCTGGAACCGTTTCAGAGGGGCATGAAGGAGTTGGCTCCGACCGTCTGGCTTACGGCGCTGCGGAAAGTGCAAAATCCGAATCGCGCAGAGCTCGATGTCGTCTCGCACGACGGGAACTTCAACTCACTCAAAGTCAGCCCGGTCTTCTACCATACCGACGAGGAGATGGAGGCGTATCTAGCAAAGTACGACCTCCCGAACGAATGGGATTATTTCGATCCGGCCAAGGCCGATGAGAAGCGGGAATGCGGTCTCCACGCATCGTGGGGCAAGAAAGCAGTGAGCGTTGCCGCCGGTTAACGCTGACGTGCCTGCGTTGTCTCTTCCGTTTTCCGACCCCGCTCATCGACCCGTGTCCAACTACCATCTCGACCACCTCCAACATCTCGAAACTGAGGCCATTCACGTCATGCGTGAAGTCGCCGGAGAGTTTGAGCGTCCGGCACTGCTTTTTTCCGGCGGCAAAGACTCCATTTGCTTGCTCAGACTGGCTGAAAAGGCATTCCGGCCCGCTGAACTCCCACTGCCGTTGCTGAACGTGGATACCGGTCACCACTTCCCCGAACTCAACGACTTTCGCGATCGTCGTGCCACGCAGCTGGGAGCAAAACTTATCATCCGTAAAGTCGAGGATGCCATTGCTTCGGGAATTGCGACGCCGGCTCCCGGTGAAATCAGCCGCAACAAGCTCCAGATCCCGACCCTGCTCGCGGCGATCGAAGAATTTCGTTTCGACTGCTGTATCGGAGGTGCGCGCCGCGACGAAGAGAAAGCCCGCGCCAAGGAACGCTTTTTTAGTTTCCGCGACAGTTTCGGTCAGTGGGATCCCAAGAACCAGCGGCCTGAAATTTGGAACTTGTTCAACGGGCGTCTGAATGCCGGGGAAAACATGCGCGTATTCCCGCTCAGCAACTGGACTGAAATGGACGTTTGGGAGTACATTCGAAGCGAAAAGCTTGAGGTACCTACCATCTATTTCAGCCACAAACGTAGTTGCGTGCGCCGTTTTGGTCAGTGGCTCCCCGTCAATAACATCGTTCCACCCAAGGCGAACGAGACGGTCGCGGAAGTCGTGGTTCGCGTGCGTACCATCGGAGACATCATCAGCACTGGCATGGTCGAGTCTCCGGCGGAAAACTACGACGATGTCATCGCAGAAATTGCCGCGGCAAGGGTGACGGAGCGCGGATCTCGCGCAGACGACAAGACTTCCGAAGCAGCCATGGAAGACCGCAAGAAAGCGGGTTATTTCTGAGCCGAAATCCACCTTCTGACTCTGTGATCGCTTCGCCTACTTCACTCGCCTCGACTGCTTTGAATTCCAGTGCCAATGGTCAGCACCCGACCGTTGATATCCTTCGCTTCAATACCTGCGGTAGTGTCGACGACGGCAAATCCACACTGATCGGCCGCCTTCTCTATGATTCGAAATCGATCATGGAGGATCAGCTCGAGTCCCTCGAGCGTTCGGCTGACATCACGGGCGGCGGACAAATCAACCTGGCAAACCTGACAGACGGGCTTCGGGCGGAGCGCGAACAAGGAATCACGATCGACGTCGCTTACCGCTACTTCGCTACGCCACGACGCAAGTTCATCATCGCTGACACTCCTGGCCACGTACAGTACACGCGAAACATGGTGACCGGCGCGAGTACGGCGAACCTGTCGATTATTCTGGTTGATGCGCGACTCGGCGTCATTGAGCAAAGCCGCCGCCACACCGCCATCGCGTCACTGCTGCGCATTCCGCACCTCGTCGTCGCGATCAACAAGATGGATCTGGTCGGCTGGAGTGAAGCGCGATTCATCGAGATCCGACAGCAGTTCGAACAATTTCTCCCCCGACTCGGAATCAAGGACGTTCAGTTCATTCCGATCAGCGCGCTTAATGGCGACAATGTTGTCGATCGCTCCCCGCACGCCCCGTGGTATGTCGGGCCCACCTTATTGGGCCACTTGGAAACCGTTCACATCGCGAGCGACCTCAATCTTAATTGCTTCCGCCTTCCAGTCCAGTGGGTCAATCGGCCCAACAATCCGAAAGTCGACCACCTCCACGATTTTCGCGGATTCAGCGGCCAGATTTCGAGCGGCGTTGTCAGAGTTGGACAAAAGGTGCTTGCGCTACCCGCCGGCATTGTGAGCACCGTCAAACAGATTTGGACCCTTGATGGGCCCATCCCCGAAGCGTTCGGTCCACAATCGATCACGTTGTTGCTTGAGCACGATATAGATATCAGCCGAGGCAGCATGATCGTCGGACTGGATCGACTTCCTGGCGCCGATACGGAACTCCACGCCAAAATCTGCTGGATGCAGTCCCGCCCGCTGCAGCGCGGTAAGAAATACTTCCTGAAGCACACCACAAATACCGTTCAAGCCGTGGTCACTGAGATCGAGCATCGTCTTAATATTGAGACGCTCGAGCCCGAGACAGCACCCGCTGAGCTCGCCATGAACGATCTGGGAGAAATCCGAATCCGCACGGCGAAACCAATTTTCTACG
>JBDSPT010000288.1:0-7787 GCA_039930205.1 Opitutus sp.
GTGGGCCCTTCGTCGTGAAACGTTTCGGTGAAATCCTCCCGCGTTCCGCTGATATCGCGGAAGTGGACGAAGTGAATGCGGGATGCGAAGCGCCGGGCGTCCGACACGACATCGCCACCCATCGCCCGAAAATTTGCCTGACAAAACGTGACGCCGTGCGAGGGCGAGTCGGAGAACGCGAGGGCGCGCGCGAAACTATCGGCGGTGGTAAAGATTCGTCCGACGCCTCGGAGCGGCGAGAGCGGCGGATCGTCCGGATGCAGCCCCATCTTCACCCCAGACTGCTCAGCCATCGGCAACACCGAGCGCAGGAAGTATTCATAGTTCGACCACAGCCGTTCCTCACTGATGCGTTCGGTTTCCGGCACGAGCGACGAATCGACGGCGGCAAGTTGAAAGCGGTTTGTGACCGACCCTCCGCGTCCCGGCACATGCGGGTGAGTGCGGAACCAGCCGATCGTCGCCATGAAGTTGTAGCAGAGGAGACCAATGCCCAACTGACCCATGTTTCCGAGCATCCGCCGATACCGTTCCAGATCGGCGTCTCGTCCCTCGAGTCCGAGCTTGATGCGGCGCATGTCGAATTCATCGCCTTCAAGTCCGATCAATTTCAGACCGGCATCGGCAAAGCGGTCCCGGATCCGCCGGAGTGTAGGAAGATCGTCGGGGGCCGGCAGCCCGGTGAGCTCCGGCGCGCATTTGCAGATGACGTGGGTGATCCCGACCTGGCGGGCGAGATCCCACGAGCGGTCGGGCGTGGCGGGCAGGAAGTCGGCAAGGATCATGGGAGGGAGCCCGCAATTCTCAGGCAGCCGTGGCCGTGACGGGGCCTTGGATCAGCTGCGTGCAATCGCCCGCCGCGTACTTGAGCTCACGCGTGAGGACCGCTCTCGCGTCGCCGGCGAAATCCTGGGTAAAGCCCAACAAGGTGATGACGCCGACCAGTTCATTGCCTGCGGCGTAGAGGGGTGACGAAATCGTGTTCACATTAGTCTGATAGGAGCCGCCATCGAAGCAGCTGCCCTGACGCCGCGCTTCCCGTACGCGGCGCATCACGTCCACACGGCTCTGATATTTCCAGGCGATCTCCGGCGCTTGATCGAGGATCCGTGAAATCTCATCGTCGGTCTGCTCACTCAGAAACACCGCACCGCTTGAGCCGATTGCGAGAGACACGATCGCGCCGACGCGTGCAGCTATCGCCGTGTCCCTCGGAGAATTTGCACTGTGGATGGTGACCGCGTCGTTGCCCTGGCGCACGGTGATCTTGGCAGTGAGACCGGTCGTCCTGGCGAGACGAGAGAGCGGTGCACGCACGCAGTCGATCAACAATTCGTGACGAAGGAGCGGTCGCAGGAGCGGAACCAGTCCAAAGGATAGCTCGAAGGCGCCACCCGCTCGTGGACGAAGCCAGCCTTCGGCGACGAACGACTGAAGAATCCGGTAACACGTCGTCGCCGAGATGTTCAAAGTAGAGGCAAGTCTCTTCGCCGTCGCATCGCCGTGGCTGTGCGCGACCGCCTCCATCACCCGGACGGCTTTCCGCAGGACGGGCACGGTGTGAGTAATTTTGGGCATTGACGAGACATTATCGCGGGGTGGAGAGGAGGGGGCCACTGAAACGGGAGTGATGGGCCAAAAACTGCGCGGCCACGTCAAGCTTGCAGCGCCCAAAAGTTCAATAGGGAAAATAAAAGTTCAACTGCAAGACTCTCTCCATTCGTGCAGATCACCCCATGATAGTCGCGATCATGCGCGGTCGACCTGCTCGGTTTGAAAACGGGGTGACGGGACGAACTCCGTGGTGGAGCATTCCAGATCCACCTGACTTCTTACGGCTCGCGCCACTGCACCGAATGCGCGCGGGATCCGCGGTAGGACGAGGGAGAACGGCCGACGTAAAGCGCGAAATTCCGGCTGAAAAGGGCAAGCGAGCTGAAACCGCAGAGTGCCGCTATTTCGGTGAGTGTTTTGTTGGACTTGATCAGCAGCGTCTTCGCGGTTTCCAGCCGAATGGTGCGGAGATAGTCGAACACCGTTTGCCCGGTCACGCGGCGAAAGACGCGAGCGACGTGCTCCTCGCTCTTGCGCACATCCCAGGCGATCTGGCCGAGCGTGAGTTCGTGCGCGTAGTTGCGCAGCAGATACTCCTTGATCTGGTTGATCAGCGTCACCTGGGCTGGCTGGGCCGTGGGCGCCGGCAGCTGGGTCTCGTGGACCATCCGTGCGACGTGCACGATCAGGTTCACGCTCAGCGCGCGTACGCGGTGGCGGATGCCGGGGCGATGATCTTCCGCTTCCCGCCGGATCGCGCGCAGGATTTCCTGCATCGCGGCCGTTTGTGCGGCCGGCAAGTGGCGCACCGATCGGAAATGATGGCGCACGAACGAGCTGAGGTCCCCCTCGGGATCGCCGGTGATCTGGCTGTCCGGAACTCGAACGGCCGGGCCACCGATCGGAGGCAAGGTGAACGCGATTTTTAGGGCGTGGAGTTTGTCCGACTGACCCCGGCGATCCACGCGGTACTGTTGTTCGCATCGGCAAGGCACCACGAGAACATCGCCCGTTCGCACGGGAAACTCACCCACACCCGTGATCTCGCCGGTGCAGTCGGCCTGGAGGAAAAACAGGATTTTGCGCTCGGGATTGTGCAGCATGATGTTTCCGCCCGAGGGAATGACGAAGCCGAGTTCGGAAACCGCCGCGAAGGGTGGCCCAAGCCGCTCGATCGAGTGGAAGGTCATCGCCATGCGAATATCAATTTCAGACAAACTTTGTCAGGTGCAACCATAGACCCGCTTAATCCGGAAGACTACGATAGGCCGGACGCTAAATCTCGTCGTCGCGCTCCGCCCGAGCGCGTCGCTGAGGCCTGTTAACTCACCCCGCTTGTTCCGCTTTCGACCTGACACCATGATCTCTGTTCACCCCGTTGCTCGTTCTTTGTACCAGCTGTCTGCAGCTGCGCTCATCACCCTTGGCGCTCCCAGGGCATCAGCCCAGGCCGTTCCTAATCCCGCAGATCGTGAAGAGGAGGCGGTCGTGCTTTCGCCGTTCACCGTTTCAGCTGCCACCGACGTCGGTTACGAAGCCAGCAGCTCCCTCGCCGGCACGGGGCTCAACACCAAGCTAACGGATCTGGGTGCCTCGGTTTCGGTGGTGACCGCCCGGTTCATGGAAGATACGGGTTCGAAGAACCTGAGTGATCTCCTCGTCTATCAAGCGAACATGGAAGTGCGTGGATTCGGCGGAAATCTCTCCGGCGCAAACCCCTCTTTCGGTGGAGTCACAGGCGAGCCCTCCCTTGGAAATGGTCCGACCGGCACGCGCGTCCGCGGTCTCGCCGATGCCACCCAGGCGCGAAATTTTTATCGCTCCATCATCCCGATGGACGGCTACAACACCGATCGCGTGGAGATTAATCGAGGTGCCAACGCCCTTCTCTTCGGCGTGGGCAGTCCTGCCGGTATCATCAACACGTCCACGACGGCCGCAGAACTGGGCAAGTCTTTTGGCCGGGTCGCTCTGACGGCTGGCAGTTACGGCAGCTGGCGGGCCTCCCTCGATTTCAACGTTACCATCGACAACCAGTTTGCCGTGCGGGTGGCGGCGGTCCGCGATGACGAGGAATACCAGCAGAAGTTCGCCTACACCGATGCCGATCGAAAATACGTGACGGCCGGCTGGGACATCAAGGCTCTGCGCAATCGGGGTATCCTCACCTCAACGACGATCCGCGGCTCCTATGAAAATGGCGATATCGTTTCGAACAACCCGCGGGTGTTGCCACCCAACGATCGTATCTCCTCCTGGTTCGACGCGACCTTACCCGCTTCGTTGAAGGCCTTGGGCGCAGTCGGCAAGGTGACCTACAACCCGACCGTGGCGCCGTTCGGCGTTTACACGGCCGCCGCTCGTAATGCCACGATTGGTACGGTCGATAGCGTCAACCGGTCGCCGACGTTTGTGTTTCAAGATCAGAATGCCACGGCGCCACGCGATAATATCGGCACGAATCCAACCGGTCAGCCGGTCTTGGGGCGGGCCTTCGTCACGAATAACGTCTATTTTCCCGCCACCGGTCAGACGGGAACCGTGCAGGCCGCCTATTCGCGTGAACTGAGCCGGGTGCGCCAGGACTACGCGCTGCCCGACCAAGCCTTCTATACCGCCGAAAACATGACCGATCCGACGGTCTTCAACTTTTTCGATAATCTGCTGACGGGCCCGAACGAGAAGGGGATCTCCCATTTCGAAGCTGCCAACGCCTCCCTCCAACAGCTCTTCCTCGACAGCCATGCGGGGTTCGAGCTCTCGTACGATCGCCAGAGCTGGCACGAAAGTCTGCAAAGCCTGCTCTCAGAAGCGGCGCCCTACATCTCCATCGACGT
Organism: Opitutus sp.; assembly: GCA_039930205.1. GTDB lineage: Bacteria > Verrucomicrobiota > Verrucomicrobiia > Opitutales > Opitutaceae > Opitutus. Next base: position 4,392 of record JBDSPT010000288.1, read on the forward strand.
GAACACGAAAATGTGGACCGGCGAAGTGAATCCCAACTTTGGCCGCCCATTCACCTCCACTGCTGGATCGGCGAGCTACAATAAACAACAAGTCGAGACGACGCGCGCCAAGGTCTTCTATCAGCTCGATCTCGAGCGCATCCTGGCGAACAAGGTGGGTGGCATCTTGGGCAAGCATGTGTTCTCGTTGCTTGGCCAGCGCGAGACCCTGCAGACGGAAACGCACAGCGGCGGAAGGATGTTCTATACACCGGATTTTTGGGCTAATGGTAACAGCCAGAGTCGACTCGCATCCCAGAGCAAACAGCCGGTGGTCTGGGTATATTTAGGGCCTTCCCTCGCCAGCGCGTCGACGCCGAGCGGTGCAAATATCTCAGGGCTTCAGCAGGATCTCATGAATTTCCAGACGGAAGTGAATGGCAAGGGAGTCGTCCTTACCCGCGTCCCACCGCCGAACGCCGCCGCGGCCCCGCAGGCGACGTACAATCCGTTCTACACAAACATCACGTTGAATCGGGAAGACGAAGTCGTCTCCAATACGGCCAGCTCGGCAACGTTGAACGAACGGACCTTGGATTCCAAGGCCTTCGCCTTGCAGAGCAACTGGCTGTGGGATCATCTCGTGTCGACCGTGGGCTGGAGAAAAGAGGAGTCTTCGATCCTCGGAATAAACGCTCCCATCGAAGCGACGGGACAGGGATATGCATTGATCAATAGTCCTGCGTTCAGCCTGGGCAATTCAACGATTGTTCCGCAGACCTTCAGCAAGACCTTGTTTGCCTGGAGCGGCGTGGCGAAGATGCCGGAGAAATGGCTGCGTCGTGTGCCGGTGATTTCCGCGCTCAATGCCTACTATGGAACGTCCGAGAACTTCAGTCCTCCTTCCGGACGCACCGTGGATGCGTTCGGCCGCGCCCTCCCTCCGCCCGCCGGCGTCACGAAGGAGAAAGGAATCTACCTCGAAGCATTCGAAGGCCGGCTGAGTGCTCGTATCAACTTCTTTGAGACCACGCAGACCGGCAGCTTGAATGGCACCGTCGGTAACCTCGCTGCGACGGTCGTGAACCTCCACGGCCAAGCCTACAACGCGGTGCAGAACGGCTGGGTGGCAAATGGCGGCAACGGCTTTCCTCCCGGTTACATCGCTCCGCCCCAGGCCCTGCTGGATCTCTTCAACTGGAAGGTGGTGAACGGCACCGTCAGCTCCAGCAATCCCGGCGTGAATGACACCAGCGATTTCGTGACCAAGGGTAAAGAGTTCGAGCTGATGTTCCGGCCCACCGGCGGACTTTCCTTCCTCTTGAATGTTTCCGAGCAGGAATCTGTGCGCAGCAACACCGGCGCGGCGACACGCGAACTCCTGTTCAGCACGCCGACGTCAACCGGCAAGCCGCTTTCGACAGAGTGGCTGTCCGACTGGACGTATCAAATCCCGCTCTCCCAAGCCGCGATCGTTCGGGTGGGTGATCGCACCGAACCAAACATGTTCGGATCGACCTTCCAACGGACGGTTCTCAACCCTTACAACACCGCCGTCTCGGCCGATGGCGCGGTGGTGCAGGAGCTCCGCAAGTGGCGCGCTAATGTCGTCGCCAACTATGAGTTTCAGCAGGGCCGATTCAAGGGCTTCAGTGTCGGCACCGGTGTGCGTTGGCTTGACCGGGCCGCGATCGGTTACCCCGTGGCGACATTCGAATCAGATCTGAGCCCATCCGATGGCGTGGCAGAAGCGAGTGACATCAGAACCTCCGATGTGCGGCATCCTTACTACGGTCCCGAGGAGACGCGGTACGACGGGTGGATTTCGTATCAAACGAAAATCATGAGAGGCAAAGTCGGCCTGAAGCTCCAGCTCAACGTCCGGAACATCGGTGTCCACGACAAGCTCGTGCCCGTGGTGATCAACCCGGATGGTACAATTCCGGTGTGGTCGATTGCAGAGGGTGAAAAGTACACGGTCACCGCTCGGTTCTCATTTTAAACCTTGGCCGTGCCATCGAACCCCAGAAACTGCTGTAGCATCCGCCGTGAGACGGATGATCGGTGGGACTCAACTTGCGTCCACCGTCTCACGACGGTGGCTACATTCCATGGCCTGGCTCCCGCGAAGTCGGCAGGTTGGAGTCGGGACCCGAAAGATCCATGTAGCATCGGTCGTGAGACCGATGACCGGCGCGCCTCACCGCCTTTCCTCCTCCTTTTATCAACATGAGTGTGTGTGGACTGAATAAATTCTGCCGGCTGGGTTGCCTCCTCTCGCTCATGAGCCTGCACCTGATGGCCAGCGAAGGTGCGGTGCCCAACTTTGACCGGTTTCCGAGCGTGCCGTCTGATATCCCCGGAGTACGGATTGCTCAGGTGGGCGGCGCGCGGACGATTCATCGGTTTTTCGATACGTCACCGATCAGTCCCTCCGGCCGCTACGTCGCGTTGTTTCGTTTCCCGCAGGAGAAGCGTTCACCCGCACCGGGCGAAGTCGGTGACGTGGTGTTGGTCGATCTTCAAACCGCGGAAGAAAAAGTGGTGGCGCAGTCGCGCGGCTTTGAGATGCAGCTCGGCGCGAATGTTCAATGGGGCCGCACGGACCATGAACTCTACTTCAACGATGTGGATCCAGGCACGTGGACAGCGTTCGCCGTTCAACTCGATCCGCTCACGGGCGCGTCGCGACGGCTCAAGGGCACGGTGTTCATGGTGTCTCCCGATGGTCACCAATTGGCGTCGTACAATCTGGTGCAGTCGCCGCGTGCCCAAGTGGGCTACGGTGTCGTCATCCCTGAAGCCGCCATGCCGCCGCGCAACCTTGGACCGGTCGCGCACGACGGGGTGGAGCTGACTGATGTGGCGACGGGTGACGTCCGCCAGATCGTATCGCTCCGCCGGATCTACCGTGAGTCTCAGCCATCGATCGCGATCGAGCATCCGGAGGACTTCGAATACTACTGCTTTCAGGTGAAATGGAATCCGCAGGGCACTCGTTTGCTCACGACCGTTCAATGGAGTCCCCGCCGGGATAAAAGTCCGACGGCATCCGTCGCGGGCGTCGGACGACGACGCGCCGTTATCACGATGCGCCCGGACGGATCCGAGCTGCGGACGGCCATCACCCCGGAGCAGTGGGCCAGGGGCGGACATCATATCAACTGGATGCCGGACGGAGAGCACCTCTCGATGAATCTCGACGTGGATGATCAACCCGGGCTCGAACTGATCTCGGTCAATTTTGACGGCACGGAGTTGAAGACCCTCTACAAACCGGGATCCGGTCACCCATCCCAACAACCGGGAGGTCTTCCTTTCTTCGTCACCGATGCATATCCGGATGAGCCCGTCGCGGCTCATGATGGCACCTCGCCGCTGCGACTGATCAATCTCGCGCAGCAGACCGAGCAAACC
>JBDSPT010000289.1:0-7386 GCA_039930205.1 Opitutus sp.
TTGATACCTTGATCGCACCTCGAGTACAGGAAGCGCTGAAAGAGGTCACCGCTCTTCAGAGTGCCGAGCAGATCGTGAAGAAACGTGAAGAGATCAAGTCCAAGGCGCTGGAGGCGAGCCGCGCAAAAGTCGGCGATATCCTCATTCTGGAAGATCTAGTGCTGGAGAATATAACTTTGTCGAAGGAACTCGAATCGGCGATCGAATCCAAAATGGTTCAAGAACAGGAAGCCGCAAAGGCTCGTTTCACCCAGCAAAAAACGCAGATCGAAGCCGACACGGCGATCATTCGAGCAAAAGGCGAAGCCGAAGCGATTCGAGTTCGCGCCGATGCGATTCGCGACAATCCAGGACTGATCCAGTTGCAAATCGTGGAAAAATGGGACGGCAAAGCTCCCATGGTAATCGGGGGCGGAGGCGAGCACAGCGGCGGCGCGAATATTCTTCTGCCACTTGGGCAACCTCTGACAGCGCCGCGAAAGTAAGCCAGTCGCCGTTTAAAGCTCTACAGCAATTTCATAAAAGATGTAGCCACGCTCGTAGAGCGTGGATCTTTTCGCTCAAGGACTTGCCTGTCCACGCCCTCACGGGCGCGGCTACACGATTCCTGAATTTGCTCCAACGTTCGCAGACCGGACAGAGCCGGTCCCTGAATTTCGATTGGCCAACCGTGAGTGGGTCCTCGCCGCGTTTTGAGGCTCGACGCCCGCCGCGCCCGGCGGTCACACGCTACCGCACGATCAAATTCAAGGTGCGTGTGTCCGCAGCGATCTCGTGGTCCGTCACGCTGCCCGTCGGACCACGCGCGCTGACCCGTACAATCGGATCGCTTTCGAGTCCTCCGAAAAACAGCTCGGCCGTCTCGCCTTGGACCTGGGCCATTTCCTGGCCGCCGCTCTTTCGCCGCGCAGTGACCACCACGCCCGCAACCGGGGACCCGGTTGATTCGCCGGCGACAACCACTCGCAGCGGCGTCCGGTCGACTGCCCCATGATTGAGGAAGCCCAGCGTGCTCCGATCGCTCCGCGTCACGAGTACATCCGGCCAGCCGTCGGCGTTGAGATCAGTGGCAGCCACCGCACGAGCCTCACCAGACACAACCAGTTTCGTTTGCGACCATGGCACCACCTCGAGATCACCTTCGCCATTCCCGCGAAGCATGACGCCTACGCCGCCATCAAACCGACCAACCGAAGGCGGCGAAGCGAATGAATTCTCGCCGGCAAAAACATCCAGCGCCCCGTCGCCGTCAAAATCCGCCACGGCCATTGAGCGGATCGGGGCAATCTGCGCAAGGCGGGGCAGCGGCCGAAACCGATAGTTTCCGTCCGGCTGACTGAGAAAGATTCCGCTGCGCAGCTCCGTCGCCTGGAAACGTCGCGTTTTTCCCAGCCGCTCTTCACCCACAATTTCCCCGAGCGTTGCTTTGGCGTACCGATCATTGCTGGCAAACTTCCTCATCACGGCGGGCACCTTCGCACTCAGCTCATTGCGCGTCAGCCAGGGAAACAGTTTTCCGCCTTCCTCCTGCGCCTCGATCGCGAAAGGCGCGCTCCCACCGAAATCCCCATGGTACAGCCGGGTCGGATGCTCCGGGCTCGCCTGGTAACGCGTATTCAGTCCCAAATTACCCGCCAGATAGTCGAGCTTGCCGTCTCCGTTGAAGTCGGCCGCGGCGAGAGCATCCCACCAGCCTTCCCCGGCCGCGGCAAAGCCCGCCTGCTCGCTCCAGTTCTCGAAGCCGCGACCGCTTTGATTGTGAAAATATTTTATCGTCCCCCATTTGACCGCGAGCAGCAGGTCCAGCCAGCCATCGCCATCCACGTCGGTCCAAAGCGCCGCCTGAACCCAACCGGCGGACTTGAGCGCGGGCGCCCATTCGTCGGTCACGTCCTTCCACGCTCCGTCACGATGCACGAGCAGTCGATTCGGCGCGGTGAGCGGTGCCTTTCCGGGAACGACCGCACCGGCCACAAACGCCCCGGCTTTCCCCGAGTGATCGAAGTCTGCTTCAGATCGAACCGCGTCGGAAAAATTCAATCTACGATCCACCGTGGGCGCCGGTTCGAACCTCCAGGTTCGGGGTGTCGGCGAAACCTGCCCCGGCTCCGGACCTGAACTCGCTGCCGCTTCGGTGATCGTGATGCGTTGGTCTCCGCGCACGTTGTCAAACTCCTGCACCGTGCCGTTCGGCCAGGTGACGCGCAGTCGATCGATCGACATTTGCTCACCCAAGCCGAAGTGCAGGATGGGTTCGCTGGAGGACAAATAACCGCGCGCCGGCACCAGGGTCCGTGTTTGGATCCCCGCGGCCGTCTTGATTTCCACCGTGGCTCCGACGCCATATCGATTCGATCGCGTGCCCCGCAACCTCACGATCAACCGATGTCCGGAGTCGGAATCGTTGCGGAGAACCGTCACGCCTTTTTGATAATTCGCGTACACGAGATCGAGATCTCCGTCACCATCAAGATCGCCAAAAGCCGCGCCGAAGCTGACGCCTTTTTCATCCAGACCCCACGCGGCACTCACATTCTCGAACTGAAGATCGCCCAGATTGCGAAACGCGAGATGCGACTCGGCGAGAACCGGACTCGCACGAATCATACTGCGGGAATCTCCGGGACTTTCTCCCACCATGGTCTTGTCGAGCAGCTCCGCGTTGTGATACTCGCGCGCCATCCCATTCGTGATCTGGAGATCCAGCCTTCCGTCGTTGTCGAGGTCTTCGAACCGCACCGACCAGGTCCAATCCGACGCCTGCAGGCCCGCCAGAAAAGCTGTCTCCATCATGCGCCCTGCGCCGGTATTGAGGTACAGGGCGTTTCGCATGTACTGGGGCGCAGTCTTCAAATCTGGCGGAGCGAGCTGGGCGCGGGCTCGCGAACCGGCCATGCCGCGCTGATCTTTTTCATGAGTGGTGGGCGCCATGTCGGCGACAAACAGGTCGGGCAGGCCGTCGTTGTTCACATCCCCGATGTCCGAACCCATCGCATAATACGGCAGGTGCGGCACGACGTCATTGATCACGTCGGTGAACGTTCCGTCACGGTTGTTCCGATACAGCCGGTCGGGAGCGGCGAAATCATTCGCCACGTACAGATCGGGCCAGCCATCGCCGTTGTAATCCCACCAGGTCGCCGAGTGCCCGGCCGTTTCTCCCGAAATCCCCGCCCGGTCCGTCACATCCTGAAATGTCCCGTCTCCATTGTTGTGGAAGAGATAATCCCGCCGGCCGTTCGGATGCTTTGCGGCATCGAGCATGTTTGTCTGCACGTACACATCGAGCCAGCCATCCCGATCGTAATCGTAGAACGCCGCCATGCCACAGCCGTCGACCACCGCGAGCCCCCGCGACGTTGCCTCCTGGGAAAACGTCCCGTCTCCACGGTTGATAAAGAGAAGATTCGGAGCGCCAAAACGACAGACATACAGGTCGAGCTGGCCATCGTTGTTCACATCGACAAAGGTCGCGCCTTGTTTCCACGCCTCCATGTCCGCGGCGCTGGCGTCACTGCCGAGCCAGCCTTTGATCGCCCCGCTCACGCCTCCCTCGCTCGCGGTCAATCCCGCTTTTTCCGTCACGTCCTCGAACTTCCATCCGCCCAGATTCCTGAACAGTCGCGAACGCTCGGTCTTGCTTACGACAAATATATCCGGCCGGCCATCGCCGTCGTAGTCTCCGATGGCGATTCCCGTTCCGATGCCGCCATAAATCAGCTCCTGATAATGGTCCGTCCACATCTTTGGATCGGCGTAATTATTTTCTGTGACGATTCCGGTCCGCTCGGCGGAAAGTCGTGCAAACATGGTCGCTCCCCGCGGACCCGAAGCTGCGTTCAGTCTTTCCTCGGTCATATCCGCCGCCGCTTTGAGATCCGGGCTCTGGCAAGCGACGAGCGCTCCAAGTATACCAACCAGCCGGATTAAAGACGTGCGCGCGTTCGGGGGGCCGTTCATGATTAACAAGGAGGTAGAATGAGTTCGGTGTCGTTGTCGGCTATGGCCTCGGAACGCGATGGTAAGTATCAGTTCAGTTCAACCAAGCTGCCGGCAACGTGGTTGTGAACGCTCGACCATCTTGCGGTGCTTTCCGCCGAATGATCGCAAGAACTCAAACCGGCGTGAGTCTCCTGCTCTGACGAATACCCATCATTCGTGCGCGCGCGAACGCGTTATTTTTTTCCCGCCTCTGGCACCATCGAGTGATGATGGTGACCTGTCACACTTGCATTTGTCGGCCACGTGAAATGCGGAAGTTGCACTTCGCGCGGCAAATCCTCGCCCTCGCGAATCGCATAGCATCGGTCCATCGCCACCCCCGTTACGACCTGGGTCTTACCGGTCGCCGGCCAAAATATCTCGACGCGCACGACGCTTCGCGCTTGCGCGAGACCGATCTCCTGTCGGAACGGTGATGCTCCGAAGCTCCCGCCACTGCCCACCACCCGATGGATCTCGCGCTCACCCGTTGCTGTTTTTATGACCACCTTGATGCGAGCCCCGAGCGCGACGCGGTTCGTCTTTACCCCCTCCAGCATAAGTTTGATCCAGTGATTGCCGTGCCCGGGGTTCTCGAAGAGTTGACTCGGATAGTGATCGCCTGAAAGCGCGCCACCGAGGTGGGAGTAGATGTCCTCATCGCCGTCGTTGTCCACGTCACCGAACGCAATGCCGTGTCCTTTCTGCAAATTGCCGAAGCCGCCAGACGTGGTGACATCCTGAAATCCCTGCCCCGCATTGTTCCGGAACATGCGATTCGGGATGATGGTGCTGAGCGCCGGATCTCCCGTACCGACGTAGAAGTCGAGCCACCCGTCGTTGTCGAGGTCGCCGAAGTTCGCGCCCATGGCGTGCAGGACCTTGAACACTCCCTGCTCCTGGGTGACGTCGGAAAAGGTGCCGTTATGATTATTATGATACAGTCGCGCGCGTTCGGCTTGAGGGGTTGGCGAACCAAGGTAATCAACCAGGATGTCTCCGGCGTCGTGGATCGCGTAACCTGTGACCATCAGGTCGAGCCAGCCATCGTTGTCGTAGTCCCAAAACCAACTGGAGAAACTCCGGATCGGCTCACTCACGCCGGCCATCGCCCCAACCTCGGTGAACTTCCACCGGGCCTTCGGCGACGTGCTTCCCTCAACCGGACCGTCGTTCCGCAGCAGGTGGTTCGGGCCAATGAGAGAGGTCAGATACAAATCGGGCCGGCCGTCATTGTTATAATCACCGGTCACGACTGCCTTCACCCAGTCGACAATCGCGAGGCCGCTTTCGGCCGCACACTCGGTGAAGGTGCCGTCGCCATTGTTGCGAAACAATTCACAGGGATCAAACACCCCACTGTCCGGCACCGTTTCGTTGCCGATAAAAATATCCAGCAACCCGTCGTTGTTGTAGTCGAACCAGACCGCCGTTTGCGTGGGATGTCGGGTGAGGAGTCCCGCCTCCTCCGTTACGTCCGTGAAGGTGTTGTCGCCGTTATTGCGCAGCAGCGAATGGGGGTGCCGTCCGTCCTTCCCGAGCCACCCTCCGCGCAACACCAGAACGTCGACCAAGCCGTCGTTGTTGTATTCGCCCTGGATGATGTTAAGCCCGCCGAACAGGCCCGTCAGTCCCGCGGAATCCGTCAGCTCGGTGAATTTTCCGTCGCCGTTGTTGTGGTAGTATCGCAGTTGGCTGTGCAGTCCCGAGCCCGACACCATCAAATCCAAAAACCCGTCGTGGTCGAAATCGTCCATCACCACGCCGCCTGACAATTCGTCCAGGTTGACGGCGGCAAACGCGGCGACGTCGCGGAAGCGTTTGATATCGTAATCCGAGTCGAAGACCGCCGGCGGGATCTGCCACTGCGAGGGAACGCCATCCGGATACTCGCCCAACGTCATGTACGCGATGTTGAGCAGCCAGGCGATGTGCGGAGACGGATCCACGTCGAGCAGTGCGGTCAACTCGCGGACCGCCCCCTGCGAGCCGCGCGTGAGCTGATGGACGCCACCGCCGCGGATCGGCAGCAGGCACGACTCGGAATTATGATTCGCCAGGCAATTCTCCTGTTCACCCAGACGCAGGTAACAGAGCGCCTTCATCAAGACGATCATCGGTTCCAATTCAGCACTCGGCGATGGGCCGTTTGCCTTGATCATCTCGTAGATCTCCTCGAATCCGTGCAACGCCGCCTCCGACTCGCCGGCGTTGAGGAGGCCCTGGGCATACCTCAACTTGAGCGATATAATATCACGCGGCGACTTCGCTGCCGCGATCCTTTCTCGCAGGATTGGCAGGCTCCGCTCAGGGAAAAACGGGAGCGCCATCGGGTCGATCTCCTTGTCGAGGTTGGCGAGCATCGCGGCCATCCGGCGGTTGCTCGCCGGCTGTTGCACGCTCGGCGGATTCGGGAAATGAACCGTCGCAGGCTTGTCCGCTGCTCGCACGAGTCCGTTTGTGAGCATCAATCCGATGGCCAAAAGAAGTCGTCGTGGCCGGCAGTCGCGGAATCCGAAATTCATGGCGTCGACGTTAGGGTTGGGCCGATCCATCCTGCAAGCGCGCTGCCACCGCGGATACGCCCGGGGGCACCTCATGCACCGTCACTTGTCCCAAAGGCCAGCGCACGCGAACGCGGCGCGGTGAAACCCCCTCTTGATTGCCAAAGAAAAGGCTGCCCCCCGACTGGCTGTAGTAGCCCGTGTTTGAACCCATCTCGGCCGACTGAGCAGAGCCATCCTCGTATTCGACCGTCACACGTGCTCCGATACCGGTCGGGTTTCCCTGTGGCCCGCGAAGGTTCACCCGCAACGGCCGGCGACCTGCCACCCCGTGGTTTCGAAATGCCAGCGTCGTGTCGTTGTTGCGCGTCACGAGAAAATCGGCCCAGCCATCGCCGTCGAGATCGACCGCCACCACCGCCTTCGCGTCGCCGGGCACCACGAGCCCGCTGTCTGCGGGCGACACCGCGGAGAAATTCCCCCGGCCATCGCCACGCAACAACTGGCTCAGTCCACCGTCGAAATGCCCGATGACGGGGATGGGGGCGTACGAATTTTGGACCCCGTAGATATCAGCGTGGCCGTCACCGTCAAAGTCCCCCGTCACGATTCCCTGCAATGGCGCAATTTGCGCGATTCTCGGCAGCGGCGTGAACCGATACGTCCCATCAGGCCGACTGAGAAAAACCCCGCTCCGGAGCTCCGTCGCCGCGAACCGCCGCGCTTTGCCCAGCGCGTCTGCGCCGAGTATCTCCTCGAGCGTCGCGCGCGCATACGTGTCGTTGCGCGGAAAACGCCGACGAAACGACGGGATGTTGGCACCCAGCACCTTTGACGTTCGGCGCGGATAAAGTTTTTCGCCCTCGTAATAGGCCTCGACAATGAGGGGCGGGCCCCGCCC
>JBDSPT010000290.1:0-9720 GCA_039930205.1 Opitutus sp.
GCAGCCGCGATCGATTCGGGGGAGATATGTTTGATATAGCTCTTGCCGGCGCTGAGCGCGTCTACCTTGCCTGGATCAATGTCGAGACCCAGGACGGTTGCTCCGGAACGAGCAAATTGCAGAGAGAGAGGAAGGCCAACGTATCCGAGGCCAACAATTGCGATCTTGATATCGGGCATAAGAAAAAAGCGTGGCAACCCGGCCGGGCCGCGACAAGAACGTTAACTTCGACTCGTTAGGGCAGGAGTTGAGCTTGTCCGCAACGTCTCGGTGCGGATTCGCGTCAAGATCAAGGTGGCGCTGTGCTCAGGCCGGGAGCGGTTGAGAGAACGGCGGACGAAACGTTGTGACCCCCACGTCTAAAATAAAATCGGTCAATACCGAGAATCGGAAGGTTGAGCCTTTGCCCAACGTACTCTCCACGGAGATCGTCCCGCCCATCAACTCGCACAGTCGTTTGGAGATCAGTAGACCTAGACCGGTGCCCTCGCGGCGTCGACGTGTCGAGGTGTCGAGTTGAGAAAAGGGTTGGAACAAAGAATCTAACTTGTCCGTTGGGATGCCGATGCCGGTGTCATTGACGGCAAAAAACAATCGAGCTGCTCGCAATGTGCTTCCGTCGGTTGGATCGCTTCGTGAGCAAGACAGCTGAAGGGTAATACTCCCTTTGTCGGTGAACTTGAGCGCATTCCCCAGCAGGTTGAAGAGAATTTGCCGGACGCGATTTTCGTCACCGTTTACTGTTTCCGGAACTCCGGGATCCGAGCGAAACTCAAGCTTGATCCCATTGGCTCGAGCTTGGTCGCCGAAAAAAGCACAGACTTCTTCGGCGCATTTCTGCGGAGAAAAGGATTGGTGTTCGATCTCCACCTTCCCCGCCTCAATCTTGGAGAGGTCGAGTATGTCGGTGATTAACTTCTCGAGGGCCACACCGCTCGAATGAATCATCGCGACGTGTTCCCGTTGCGCGGGTGTAAGCGACGTATCGCTGAGTAGACGGGCGAATCCAATCACACCGTTGATAGGCGTTCGAATCTCATGACTCACCATGTTGAGGAATTCACTCTTCGCACGATCAGCATTCTCAGCGGATTCCTTTGCCCTCACGAGCGCCGCCTCGGATTCCCGCTGCGCAAGTACGTCGTGTCCGACGGCTTGATACTCCATAACTTCTCCGAATGAGTCTTTGAGCGCGCGCTGGGTCCATTGCACCCAGGTCTGTTTGCCGGACGCCAGGTGGAGCGGCTTTTCAAAGATTGTGGCGGGATCCGAGGTGGTCGGAGGCGCAAAGAACGGGAACTCTGTGCCCACGAGTTCGCCGCGTGCCCGCCCGAACGCACGTGAGTACGAATTGTTCACAAACGTCAGCCGTCCGTCCGTTCGATAACGACAGATGAGATCAATTTGATCTTCGACCACACTTCGGTAGCTCGCCTCGACATTTTGGAGCGATCGGGCCATTCGCTCGATCTTGCGCGCGAGTCCGATGATTTCGTCGGGATCATGCGAATCTCCTTCCTCGGAATCACTCTCGGTGGCGGCAGCTTTGCGAAGTGACCGGACTCGACTGATGATATTTCGGTCCCAAACGTACCCACTGAGTACAAGAAGCACGCACCCGATAATTGCCATGCCGAGAATCCAGTACGTATCTCCGAGCCGGTCTCGTAGATCCTCCTGAACTGCGATCGCGATCAACGCTGCCACTAAACTAACAGCCAGCGACAGGATCAGAATCGTTTTGCGAAACATAGCGGCGGGTAAGCGACGATTACACATCGCGTCGTCCAACTGTCTAACTAAAACTGACTATTATACATCCGGAATCTCGCTCGTAAAACCGGTGCCAAAAATCCGTTAAAACCAACTACCGCGCGAAAAAAGGATTGTGCTGCTTTTCTTGTGCAATTGTCGACAACGGTCCGTGTCCGCACGCCAGAACGGTATCACGCGGAAGGGTTAATATTTTCTCTTTGTTGTTCTTCAACTGCTCCGCGAATGCCGTCGGACTACCGCCCATGGATCCTGCAAAGATGGAGTCTCCCACAACCGCGAGTGGCCAGCTCAGGCCAACCAAGTAGAAGGTCGTTTGTCCAACGGAATGCCCTGCCGTGGACAGTGTTTTAATCGACAACGGACCGACATGGAAATGTACGTTTTCCTTGAAGGTCCGAGCTCCAGGGAAATCCACTGGTTCATGCTCGCTCGCCCACACTTCGCCCGTGCCGGCGCTGGCGAGCGTTTTAAGATCTGCAATGTGATCTTGGTGGGTGTGGGTTATGAAGATATACTTAAGATCCAGATTTTCCGCGTGGATCGTATCTAACATGCCAATGCAGCTGGCTCCCGTATCAAATGCCGCCGCCTGGCGAGTGCGGGCGTCCCACACCAAATAACTGTTTACGGTCATGTCCTCGAACGCCGTGTTAAAGGCGGCGAAGCCGGTCGGGTAATTGGGTTGGGCTGGGTACCAACCTTTGTTGGCGATCATCTCCAGTGCGTCAGGGCTGAGGCGGAGGTGACGCGACACCCTGCGGAGCACCGCCGTGTTCAAGGTGCCACCCTTCAACGCCTGAAGGTCTGAGACGGATACCTCCGCTCGTGTGGCTAAGTCCTCATCGGAAATCTTCCATCCACGTTGGGCCTTTGCGATGATATCAGTGAAGCCGTCTTCGAGCGGAATGCGTGCCATCGTCGTACCGTGGCCAGGTCGGATCGCCAGGCAAGTCTCTTTCGATGTTCGTCCTCCCTGTATTTTGTACCGTCAAGTGCCCCTCGCGGATCTTACTTATACGAAAAATAGTATATATGGCTGCTTGCTATAGACGGATACAAGGTCACGATATGATCACTTTATGGTCACCGACAAAATCAAAACCCTTGCGATCACGAAAGCGCGAGTCGCAGAGCTTGAGAAAAGCATCGCCACCGAGCTCAATCGCGAGCTTGCCGGGCTGCCTGGTAAGTATGGATTTGAAACCCTCCCTGCATTCTTCGATGCGGTTAAGACCGCGGCTCGGGGCAAGGGTCGCGGTTCCGCCAGACCCAGTTCAAATGGCGGTTCGAAACGCCGCAAACGCGCCGTTATTACTCCTGAGACAAAAGCGAAAGTGAAATCGCTTGTCGAAGGCGGCAAGACGGGGGCGGAAATTGCCAGGAGCGTCGGAATTTCTTTGCCCAGTGTTCAGAACATCAAAAAAGATTTAGGCCTCGTGAAGGTGCGCAAATAAACCTGACCGATCTCTGGAATTTTCGAGCCCCTGCGTTCGCAGGGGCTTTTTGTTGATTACAGAGCTCAATGTCCACGAATGTTGGCGAGTGATGTCTCATTTCATTCAAGCCTGCACGAACGGTCGATTGCACGACGCGAAGGACGCTTCGATCTCTCCGCTGAATCGTGGATTTCTTTATGGCGATGCGATCTACGAAGTGTGGCGGACTTACCACGGTGCATTATTCGCATGGCATGAACATTGGGAGCGTCTTCAACGGTCGGCCGCAGCTTTGGCAATTGAACTCCCTCTGACGTCCGCGGAAGCACTGGCCGAGATCAAGCGGTCGGTCGCTGCTTACCGATCTGCCGATCCTAGGAAAACTGAGTTGTACATTCGGCTGCAGGTCACGCGCGGTGGTGGTCCAATCGGTTTAGACACCGGATTGGCCGACAAGTCGGACTACCTTCTGCTGGTGCAGCCGAATGTACTTTATGCTGAAGCAAAGTTTCGCGCTGGGTTAACGCTTTCGTTAGCCACGACGCTAAGACGTAATCCGATCGATTCACTAAACCCGGCATGGAAAACCGGGAATTATCTCAATAACATTCTATGTCTTCGCGAAGCGCGTTCGCGAGGCGCAGATGAAGTGGTGATCACAAACTTGGCCGGCGAGATTACCGAAGCAGCGGTCTCAAATATCGGGTTCGTTCAGCAAAACGTCGTCGTGACCCCGCCCCTGCAATCGGGGCTTCTAGCAGGCATCACCCGCGATCTCATCATTCGGACGATAGCCGTCGATGCCGGCTTCGAGGTTCGTGAGGCAACGGTTCGTCCAGAAAATCTTGATGAGATGGAAGAGTGCTTTCTCTTGTCGACGACGAAGGACGTTACTCCCGTGGCCGCTATAGATGCGCATTTGTTCAAAGTCGGGGACGGCACAGCGACGTCTCGACTAAAGGTGGCGTTCACGCGGTACACCCACGCCTACGTTAAGGCGCATCCTGAACTCCGCGCGGCGTAACCACATTTCCCGGCGGTCGTGCCTCGCGAAATTCCAAGGATCCCCGGAAAACTGTTGGAACGGGCCCTTCTCGAGAGCGCAATGGCTTCCGTTAGTAGCGTTGCATCGCCGGATCGATCTGGTCGGCCCACGCCGCGATGCCACCGGCGACGTTGCTCACCGCCGTAAAGCCACGCGATCTGAGAAAGTTTGTAACGTTCATGCTTCGCGTGCCGTGGTGACATAGGATCAACAGATGGCGGTTACGCGCAAGAGTTTCGAGATGCTCCGATATTTGGCGCATCGGGATGAACTGCGATCCTGCGATTCGGCAGATCTCGGCCTCCCACGTCTCTCGCACGTCAATCAGAACCGCGCCGCTCACCGCGCTGGCGAGTAGTTGACTGGCTTCTCGTACGGAGATTTCCAATGCGTGGGGTTCAGAGGAAGATGGCTCGATCTTTTCCGCAGCCGAATCGTCGGAGTGGTTCGCATCGTTTCGCTGGTGGGCAGCGTTGCCGCAAAGTCTACAACCAGGTGACCGGCGCAGTTTGATCGTGTTGAATGACTGGGTCAGCCCGTCGAACGTGAGCAGCCGACCACTGAGCGATTCGCCGATGCGGAGGATGAGTTTGATGGCTTCGAGCGCCTGTAGGCTTCCGATCACTCCGCAGACGGCACCGATCACTCCTGCTTCGCCACATCCGGGCACTGAACCGGCAGCTGGTGGTTCAGGAAACAGACATCGATAACACGGACCTCCATTCACCGTTTCGAATACAGTGACCTGGCCTTCGAATTTGAATACGCTGCCAAACACGAGCGGCTTTCCCGTAGCATACGCGGCATCATTATTCAGGTACCTCGCCGTGAAGTTGTCGGTCCCGTCGAGGATGACGTCATAAGTAGCGAAGATCTCCTCCGCGTTTTGGAGTGTGATGCCGGCGCCGTGCTCAATGACCTGGATATGCGGATTGATCGCCGACAGTCGTTCCGACGCAGAATGGACCTTCGCTTTGCCGACACTTTCGGTGTCATGCAGTAGTTGTCGCTGCAGATTGTGCAGCTCAACTTGATCCATGTCTGCGATGCCCAGCATGCCGACTCCGGCTGCCGCCAGGTAAAGCGCCGCGGGACTGCCGAGCCCTCCCGCGCCGATGATGAGAACTCGTGCGGCCGCGAGTTTCTGCTGGCCCTCCACTCCGACTTCATCGAGCACAATATGCCGCGAGTAACGCGAGAGTTCGGCGGTCGATAGTTTTTGTCCCGGACTCGGCATGAGGCGCGAAACGTCACGACGGACCTTGATTGTCGCAAATGAATTTGCGCCCGGTGCGTCGGGAGGCCGGAATCCGCACATGCGTTGTCTGGGCATCGACTATGGCACACGCCGCATCGGCCTCGCGTTCGGCGACGAGCTGGGTGTCGCGACGCCGCTGCCTGCCCTGGTCGACGCAGACTCTGCTAAACGTTGGACCGGCTTGATCGAGCTCGCTCGAAGCCGTCGAATCACCGATGTCGCTCTTGGTCATCCTCTCAACATGGACGATTCTGCTGGTCCGAAAGCACGAGAAGCCGAGGCGCTGGCGGTTCGGTTGCGTAAGGAGTTGCGCGTCGAGGTTCATTTGATCGACGAGCGGCTGACAAGCTATGAGGCGGAGTCTACGATCGCGAAGTCCAAACGCCGAGAGGTCAGAGCATCCGGCACGATCGATTCCCGGGCTGCGACTTTGATTCTGCAGGATTTCTTAAATCAGAAATTGCCGCCCACGCTCGCAGAACCAGGAGATCCGTCTTGAAAGCGATGCGCTGGAAATGCGTCTGTGCCTACGACGGTGGTCCGTTCTCGGGCTGGCAGAGCCAAGCCGGCGGGAACGCTGTTCAAGATAACCTCGAGGCGCGGCTCGCGGTGATCTTCAAACGTCAGGTGCGCGTCCACGGCAGCGGACGTACCGATGCGGGAGTTCACGCGCAGGGGCAGGTGTTCCATTTTGATGCCGACTGGAGACATGGCCCGGATCGGTTGCTGGCGGCGCTTCGCGCGCATTTGTCGCCCGCAATTCAGCTGAAAACATTGCGACGAGTGAAAGACACGTTTCATGCCCGGTTCAGCGCAGTCGGCAAACGATACCAGTATCGTATTCATATCGGTGATGCCGATCCCTTCGCCCGACCCTACAGCTGGCCGCTTTTCCACCAGCTCGATTTTACCCGGATGCAACACGCGGCAGAGATCTTATCGGGTCGCCACGATTTCCGAGGGTTCACCGTGTTGAACGGACCGCCTCGGGAAGACACGGTCCGGGACCTTCGGCGACTCTCCGTCGCAAAACGTGGAAGAGAAATCTTCGTCCAAGCCGAGGCTGACGGGTTTCTCTACAAGATGGTGCGGAGCCTGGTGGGAGTTCTCGTCACGGTTGGGGAAGGGCGAATATCGCTCGAGCGCGTTCGTGAAATCCTCGTAAGCGGGAAACGCACACCTGAAGTTCAAACCGCTCCACCTCAAGGTTTGTTCCTGATGAAAGTATTCTACCGTCCAGTTCGAACGGTACGCTCGCAAAAACACGAGCGTCTTGAGGCGCCGTCGCTGGCGAAATAATCAATCTGCGTGACGCTCCCTGCCGTGTTTCTCACCCGCGCTGTTCGCGGCGCGCTGGACGTCATTTTTCCACCGAGCTGCGTGCACTGCCGTGAGGTCGTCTCGAGCGACGGCGAGTTGCGGCACCTGTGTGACAAATGCCTCACGCAATTGAATTTTGTTCAGGCACCGCATTGTTCCACCTGCGGGCACCCGTTCTATGGAGTGGTGGAGGGCGAGCGCTTGTGCCCGCATTGCGAAGGGCTCGTTCCGGCGTTTCGGGAGGGAAGGACGGCCATCCTGATGAAAGGTCCAGGCCGGACGCTGGTGCATGAGCTGAAGTATCACGCAGGTCTGCATGTGCTTCATGACATCGAGCACATCTTCCGACGTTGTCCCCGGGTTTTGGAGTTAAGCGTAAATGCCACCCTGGTGCCGGTGCCGCTTCACCCGCGCAAGCAGCGGGAGCGCGGCTACAACCAGAGTCAACTGATCGCTGAACATCTTGCCCGTGCCGTGGGCGGGGACACTCGGGTTCGAACGCTTTTGAAACGCATCGTCGATACCGACTCGCAGACGCATCACGATCGTCGTGAGCGCCAATCTAATCTCAAAAATGCCTTTGCACCGGCTTCAGACGCAGCATTGAGTGCGGATCTGCATTACGTTCTCGTCGATGACGTTTTTACCACGGGTTCCACTCTTAACAGTTGCGCGCACACGATGCGCCGTGCGGGTGCGATCAATCTCGACGTTGTTACATTCGGCCACGGCTGAACTCTGAAATATGAGTCATTTCGACAAACCCACCTACACGGTCCGCAAGACGCGCAAGAAAGATATCCCGCAAGGAATCTACACCAAGGACCCGCTGACGGGGGAAGCGATCTTCACCAAGGAGCTGGCGGACAACCAGATGGTTGTCCCGAAGAGTGGCCATCACTTTCCGATCGGTGCAAGGGAGCGGATTTCCCGATTACTCGACGAGGGCACGTACGTCGAAACCAACGGGGAGGTTCGTTCGGGTGATCCACTGAATTTTGTGGATTCTGTCCCGTATCCCGTACGGATCAAAAGGTACGAGAAGGAGAGTGGGTTGCCCGAAGCGGTGATCACGGGAACAGGCGAGATTCATGGCATTCAAGTGTCATTGGCCGTGATGGATTTTCGATTCTGTGGCGGCACGCTCGGTTCGGCCGCCGGCGAGAAAATCACCCGGTGCATCGAGCTCGCACTGGAACGGAAGATCCCGTGCATCATCTTCAGCACGTCAGGCGGGGCGCGGATGCAGGAAGGCATTCTCTCGCTCATGCAGATGGCGAAAACGAGTGCAGCGCTGGGTCGGCTGGCTGAAGCGAAGTTGCCGTACATCTCGATTCTGACGCATCCGACCACGGGCGGCGTTTCCGCGAGTTACGCCACTTTGGGAGACGTTATTCTGGCAGAACCCGGCGCACTGATCGGCTTCGCCGGACCGCGTGTCATCAAAGACACGACCAAGCAAACTCTTCCCGCCGGGTTTCAGACGTCCGAGTTCCTTCTGAAGCACGGTCTCATCGACCAGATCGTTAGCCGAACGGACATGCGTGATCGTTTGGCGGATCTTCTGCGGGCGCTGTATCTGAAAAAAAAGAAGGCGACTTCCGCTCCGAGCCTGAAGTCCTAGTGCCTTCCGCGTCGCGATGACCACGGGCGACGGAGCCGATTTCAAATCGGTCGCCGACTACCTCTTCGGCCTCAAACCCCGCGGCCGCAAGCTCGGGATCGATCGGATGAGGCCGCTCGCGGCGGCGCTCGGCGATCCCCAGAGGCTCACGCCGTGTATCCACCTTGCGGGCACGAACGGCAAGGGATCAGTCGCCGCGATGCTCGAATCCATTCTTCGTGCGTCCGGCAAGCGAGTTGGACTTTATACGTCTCCGCACCTGGTTCATCTTGGTGAACGTATCCAGGTGAATCGCCAACCGTTGGCCGATGATCGGATCTTGGGCTACACACGCGAACTCGACTTGATTGCGGACGGGATCGCAGCCGCGGGCGCCCCCGAAGATCGTCCGAGCTTCTTCGAGTACATGACGGCGATGGCGTTTCTTGAGTTCCACCGCCGCGAATGCGACGTAGCGATCTACGAGGTGGGATTAGGCGGTGAGTTCGACGCCACGAATCTGGTCCAACCAGAAGTTTCCGTGATCACCTCCATCGGGCTCGACCACTGCGAATGGCTCGGTAACACGGTGGAATCAATCGCGAGTGCCAAGGCGGGAATCATCAAACGGGGCATCCCCGTTGTGATCGGACGCGTTCCTCCATCCGCTGAAAGCGTGATTCGAACAATAGCACAGACCGTGGAAGCTCCCGTGCATTCCGTCCGCGACGTGTTCGGCGAAAGCCTTGGCTCCTATCCAAAAACGAATCTGCACGGAGACTATCAGCGTTGGAATGCCGCCACCGCGACGCTGGCAGCGCGTTGCTTAACTCCGATTTGGGGCATCGATGACGCGCTCATCGAGCGCGGTCTGGCCGCCGTCTCGTGGCCGGGCCGTTGGCAACAAACTCAGATCGGTGAGCGTCGAGCCGTACTCGATGCGTCTCACAATTCCGAGGGAGCGGCCGTACTTGAAGCTAATTTGAAGGCGCTGATGGAGGAAACAGGACGCGCTCCCATCGTCATCGTTGGTGCGCTGGGGGCAGAACGTGCCAGTTATTTGGTTGAGGCGATCGCGCGGTACGCCCGCGATATTTACGTGGTCGCCCCAGACCAGCCGCGCGCCACATCAACTGCGGATTTAGCGAATCTGGTTCCGTCAGAATTTCGAGGGCGCGTCCACCAGGCGCGCGTGACCGATTTATTTCCGGGAGGCGATGTCTGCACCGCTGGAAGCGGCGACGACATTATCGTTGTGACCGGTTCGATTTATTTGCTGGGG
>JBDSPT010000291.1:0-7952 GCA_039930205.1 Opitutus sp.
GTCTCACGACGGTGGCTGCTTCCTATTGCATCGATAGGGCTAGAGCTCACAGCGAAGGACGAACACATGGCCTTTCGCCGTTCCGATTGCGAGTTGCCGATCGTCGGGGGACCACACGAGCTTCGTCGCCGCTGCGGGCATCTTGACGGTTGCGCGCAAAGGTTGCTTTCGCTCGGGACTCCAGAGCTGCACGACCCCATCGCTGCTCGCGGCGGCCAGGAGTCCATGCGTGTTCTGAAAGGACACGGCGGAAATCGGCGCATCATGGGGCAGCATGGCGGGCTCGCGCCCCTCCGGGCCTTTCCCGGAGCAGTCCCAGACACAGGCGTCGCGCCCGCCTCCGGTCGCCAGCCAGCGAGAGGTGTGGTCGAACGCGAGAAACTTCACTTTTCCCTCGTAGCCGCTCATGTTGAATTCCGTATCCGTTTCCGGGATCCACAAGTGGACCGACGGATCATGGTTGCCGGAAACCAGCCATTTGCTGTCCGGTGACCACACGAGTGCCGCGATCCCGTTGTTGTACGGGAATTCTTTCTGCGCGATGAAGTCGTCGGCGTCCCAGAGGCAAACCCCGCCAAAGTAAGAAACTGCGACGCAACCGCCGGCCGGCTGAAAGGCGAGGGCGGAGATCGACTTCGGCGCCGGTTTGAAGGTGTGCGCGATCGAGGCGTCGGGTCGAATCGCGAAAAGAGCCTTCTCGGCCGCGGCGAACAACGTGGATCCGCTCGGTGACGCGGATGCAGCGCTCGAGTCGGTCGGCCGCCAGGCGAGGTGCTCCACCCATCCGGTCCCGAGTTGCGCCGTGTGCGTGTGTTGGCCGGCCGTCGCGTCCCACAGTTTCACGGCTCCGTCCTGCCCTCCGCTCGCGAGCACCGAGGACTGCGCGGCCGCCGACGCTTTGCTCGACAAAGGCTGCCACGCAATCGCATTGGTTCCTTCACCGTGCCCGGGCAGTTCGTGCGCCTTGGCGCCGTCGGTCGCGGCAAACACCGAAATCGGGCCCGAGCCGCTGGCGGCGGCGAGCCGATCGCCATTTGGCGACCATGCGAGGTCGATGACATAGTCGTCGAGTTGTGCGGCCCAGTGTTTGGTCAATTGCATGGCTGGTGGAATTACTGTGCACGTTCGGCGAGCACTCAAGTTCTTCAACCAACGGCGCGGAGCGTGCCTCGCACTGACAGTCATGTTGACGATGAGGGCAACAGAACGGCAGCACGCTGTTTAAATCCGCTCTAACGCGGCGGAACCAGTGGTAGATCGAGCCACGCCAGGCCGACATCGCGGTGAATGTGGCTCTTCACTCCGCGTGGCATCGGATCCGACGCGTTTCCATCGTAGAAGAGCGCGAGACGTGAGCCAACCTTCACGACCGAAGGCAGTCCGATGATGTGGGGCGACCACGAGCAGTTCGTGGAATCCAGCACCACGGCTTTGTTCGCCGGATCCCAATGGTAGAGATCCTGCGACCAATACGCCCAGATCGCATCCGTATATTCCATACCGTCGCGAAGTCCGACGTGATTCGTGAAGAGCCACCACACCCCGCTGTCCGTGTCGTGGTAGAGCGCTGAATTCTCCACTTGCTCCGCGGGTGGCAGGATGGGTTTCGCATCGATCCTCCAGGCGCCATCCAGATTTTTCGTCCGCGCCAGACCGAGAGTCCGCAGGGTGGGGTGATCCGTCGCCGCACTAAACATCATCGTGTAGCCGTCGGCGTCTGTGACGATGTGTCCGGGACTCGCCGTTGAGTCGTAGTACGTTCCGGGCAGCGGCCGAAACGGAATCACGCTCGGCGTTTTCGTCCAAGGCCCCGTCGGACTGGCGCCGATCCCTTTCAAGGTTTGATACGGAAACGCCGGCACCAACTCTGGCGGACCTGAGGTGTGCGGTGTTCCCATGTAGAAGAGATGCCATTTCGTCCCGTCAAAAAACGTTACGCCGTACGACGCGGACGCCGAGTCCGCAGAATCCGGCGCGCCCAGATCGAGCACCGCGCCGCGTTTTTCCCAGTGTAACAGGTCGTTGCTTGTCGCAAGGCATGCGAGCCAGCCCTTTGCGCCCGCTCCGTCGTAGTGCATGAAGTACGTACCCTCATGTTCCCACACCCAGACATCCCGCGCCCCGAGTGTATCACAACCGTCAGGACCGTCGCCGTGGCGAAGCACCACGCCTGCGTCCTGTGCCCTGAGCGCGTAACGCGCGACGGGTCGCTGATCAGGATATTCGATAGGCAGCGGGCTGACCGTGACGGATGTTCCCGCCCCGAGAACTGCAAGCGGTACCGCGGCCGCAAGAAAGAGTCCGCTAACATGTAGAAGCGCCGAAAAGCGGAAGGGGGGCATGCGGGTAGCACAGCCTCCGCAGCGCGTTGAGCAAGGTTGGAGCGAGAGCTCGTGTGGGATCTTGTACGTAGCTGAAACAGTCGCCTCCAGCGTGACGGAGTGGATCGCGGGCTGACCTCCGTTCGCTCACGTTCGCGACTACTCTCGTGCGTGTCTTCAAAATGATTTTCATCGCGAGGTGCGCGAAGCGCACCGGGGCGATCCAGCTGGATTGCTTCGTGGTCGTCCGCTCTGCCGGACTCCTCGCAATGACAAATATTAAAGACAAGCCATCGTGTCGGAGTTACGCCGATGCGGAAAACAATTGGTCGAGCTTGCCGGTGCTGTCGCCGACTTTCTCGGTCCGAACCCCCACGGAATCGAGCATCGACCGATACACATTCGTCATCGGCGTCTTGTCGTCGACGCGGAGATGCCGGCCGGTCGCGATCGTTCCGCCGCCTTTTCCGGCGAGCAGGATCGGCAGGTTTTCCGGTGAGTGCTTGTCCCCGTTACTCAACGCGCTGCCGTAAAGAATCGTACTGTTGTCGAGGAGGTTGCCGTCTCCTTCCGGGATCGATTTCAACCGATCCAGGAAACGGGAGAACTGCGTCACGTGATAGCGATTGATCTGCGCGAGTTTCTGTTTCTTCTCCGGATCTTCGCGATGATGAGAGAGGTCGTGATGACCATCCCGAATTCCAATCGTCGGATACGGACGATTGCTGCCGTCGTGGGCCACGCAAAAGGTCGCGATCCGCGTGGAGTCGGTCTGAAACGCGAGCGCCATGATCTCGTACATCAGCGTCATGTGCTGCTCGTAGGTCTCGAACATTTCAGGGGCTGCCGATCCTTCGGGAATGGCCGGCGTCGGGAACTGGGCGGCGCGCTCGATCCGACGTTCGAGATCGCGAACCGCCGTCAGGTACTCGTCGAACTTGCGGCGGTCAGCGAGGCCGAGCTTCGCGTCGAGCCGGCGGGCATCGTCGAGCACGTAATCGAGAATGCTTTTGCGGTACAGCGCGCGCCGGCCGGCAGTTTCGGCGGAAGCTGCCAGGTCGGCGCTGCCGAACAGTCGCTCGAACGCCGCGCGCGGATTCACCTCGGCGTTGACCGGCTGCGTTTCCGAGCGCCACGAGAGGTTGAACTGGTAGGCGCAGCTGTAGCCAGAGTCGCACGAGCCCGCGCGCTGGCCGGCGTCGCAACTCAACTCCAGTGACGGCAGCCGCGTCCGATCACCGATCTGGTTCGCAGCGATTTGATCCACGGATACACCCGCTTTGATGTTCGCGCCGGCCGTCTTGCGGGGATGAACACCGGTGAGAAACGACGCAGAAGCACGGGCGTGGGCGCCACCGCCGTCGCCGAGCTCGTCACCTTGGTGATTCGCCAGACCGGTGAGCACGGTGAGGTCGCGCCGGTGAGCGCCGAGCGGCTCGAGAATCAGCGGCAGCTCGTAATCCGCGCCGATGGCCTGCGGCGTCCAATCGGCCATGTTGGCGCCGTTGGGGACATAAATCCACGCGACGCGTTTCGGGAAAGTTTTCGGCGCGCCGACCGACGCAAGAGCCCGGGTGGGCAGGAACGAATCGAGGACCGGCAGCGCGATGGCTGCTCCGAGTCCGCGCAGGAAAGTTCTGCGCGGCATCTGCCATTGGTTACTCATGAAGTGGGGGTGTTTGAAAAGTGATGATGGCGCGGAGGGTTGGAAGGCTAGAGCCGATGGACAGTCAGGGCTGGACTGAAGCCACGGTGGATCCTGGCTGATTGACGGGGACTGAGTCGGGCGCATCCGAATCCGCGCGTTCCATCTGGAACGGGAAACTTTGCACCACGCCGAGGATCAGCACAGAGAAACGATCCTCGTTCTCTTCCAGTGATCGAATGATTTTGTCGATCGCGGGACGGTCATAGTACTCCGGACCGCGGCCCAATGCGTAGGTCAGCATCTTCTCGGTCACGCAGTGAAGGAAATCCTGTCGGCGGTACTTTGCCAGCAGGGTCGTCAGTTCCGCTGCGCCGGAGAACGCGTGGGCGGGGCCGAGTTTTCCCGTCGCATCAATGGCGTCGGCTCCGTCGCGCTCGCGCCAGGCTCCGATCGCATCGAAATTCTCGAGACAAAAACCGATCGGGTCCATTCGCGCATGGCAGGAGGCGCACGTCGGATTCTTCCGATGCTGTTCCATCTGCTGCCGCAGTGTGCCGGAGAGCTGGCGACTTTTGTCGTCCAGTTCAGGAACGTTGGCAGGCGGTGGCGGTGGCGGCGTGCCGAGCAGATTTTCCAGCACCCACTTTCCACGCTTCACCGGTGACGTGCGCGTTGGGTTGGAGGTCAGTGTGAGGACGCTGCCGTGAGTCAGGACCCCTCGGCGCGGCGTACTGGCGAGTGACACGTGTTGGAACTCGTCGTCGTACGTCCCGGGCAGTCCGTAGAACTTCGCCAGTCGGGCATTCACGAACGTGTAATCTGCGGTGATGAAATCCGTCAGCGGACGATCCTCTCGCAACACGTATTCAAAAAACGATTCCGTCTCGCGCTGCATCGCGTTGCGCAGCGACAGGTCGAAATCCGGAAACAGTTTCCGGTCAGGCTGGAAGTTCTCGAGGCTGCGAATCTGCAGCCATTGCCCGGCGAAATTTTCAACCAACGCGTGTGCCTTGGGCGATTTCAGCATGCGTCGCACCTGCGCCGGAAGTTGGGCGCGCAACTGCTCGTGCTCGGCGAGAGCCAGCAGTTCGTCGTCCGGCATCGACGACCAGAGGAAGTAGGAAAGACGGGACGCGAGCGCGATTTCGTCCAGCGGTCGAGCGGCAATCGCGATTGTCTCGCCGGAGGCTGAAGCCGCAGGAATGTCCGGAACAACGACCTGGCGACTCGCGGCATGCGTGTTGCCGAGGAAGAGGAAATTCGGTGACCCGATTACGGCCTTCATGGCGAGCTTCACACTCGCGTCAAACCCGTCGCCCGTTTTGCGAGCGAGCGCGTAGAGGGAGATCAAGCGTTCCACTTCGCCCGGCTGAACCGGCCGTCGCCAGGCGCGTCGCATAAAGCGCGTCAGGATTTTTCGCGCGAGGATGGTCTCGTTGACGGGCGCGAGTTTTTTTCGGCCAACAATTCCAGAGCTTGAGTCGGCCGCTGCGCCCGCAGCGTCGTTGAATAACGTCGCGAGAATCGTTGGTTTTTCTGGAATCAGCACAGAGCTCGACAGATCTGAAATCTCGAGGTGTTGAACGACAAGTTGCCGGTCGCGGAGATTGGGATTGGTCGCAGCCGGATCGGTTGTGTGATTGAGAAACGCAGCCGAAAACTCGTGTCGGCCCGCGGAAATTTGGGTGCGGAGCTCATAAACGCAGGGCCGCGCAACAAGGAGGTTGGGCGAGAAAATGCGTTGCCCGGGAATCGGCTGCAGTGCGGCGGGTGCGAGCACCTCGAACGTTTTGACCGGCTTTCCGTCGACGCGAAGTTCCATGCGTGCGGGTTCCGCTCCCGCCTGTCGCGCGTACGCCTGCGCGCGAAGGATGACTTCGGTGGCGCGATCAGTGGTGAAGAAGAGCGCTGCTTCGCCGCCGTTCTTCAATACCAGTTCTTTCGCTGGCGTCAGCGCACCGTCGCCCGCAAGGGTTAGTGTATCAGCACGAGTACGACGCGTGGCGGCGGGCAGCGGGCCCTCGATCTCCAGCCATTTTACAAACACGATGCCGGGCTGTTGGTGACCGATGCGGCCATTCAACATGTAGGTCTCATCTTCCGGCGTACCGCGTTTGCGGGCGACGCTGGCCCGAAAGCGTTGCGGACCGGCGCTGATACCCATGCGCGTTTCGTAGACGTTGGGTCTCGCCTCGTCCGTCCCCACCACGAAGTCCTGCACGAACGAGTCGTTCAGCATGAGCGCGAGTTTCGTGGGGCCCGGATCGTCGGTGAAGACGATGGGTTGTTCACTGCCCTGGCCTTTGACCGCTCCGCCGACTTTCGTGGCAAACGCGTGGACGCGGAAGAGGTAGTCGCCGGCAGGCAGCGACAGCTCAACGGAGGCGTCGTCTTCTTCGAGGCTGATCAGATGGACCCAGCCATCACCGCGATCACCGATGGCATTGAATCCAATGTCCGCGAGACTCGCGGGAATGTGCCGGACAGAGCTGCGAATCGGATCAGTGACAATCGCCTGATCGAGAATTTTGTCCGCGGCGGCCAGGTATTTCTCGAGCAGAACGGGCGGCAACGAGAGGGCGTCGCCCACGTTGTCGAAACCATAACCCGAATCGTCCGGCGGAAAGTCGTTGGCCGGTTTAAAGTCGGTGCCGATGAGATCACGAATCGTCGCGTTGTATTCCGCTCGGTTCAGACGTCGAAGGGTAACGCGGCCGGGGTCAGGATGGGCGGCGTCAAAGTGCAGCAGCTCGCGTTCAATCCAGCCCGTGATCGCTTCGCGCTCCATGTCAGACGGCATCACATCGGCGTCTTCCGGCGGCATCTCGCGAGTCCGCACATGATGCAGGACGGTCTCCCAGGTTTCCCGATCCGCAGCGATATCGGCCGAGGTTTGGATCTCATCGAGCGTGACATCGCCCTTGTGCGCGCCGTCTCCGTGACATTCGTAGCAATACGTCTCGAGCAGCGGTTTGACCTCGTGCTCGTAAATGGACGTCGGCGCCACGACTGGCACCTCCGCCGCGGCCAGCGCGCCGCCGAGCGCGAGCATCGTCATGATGCCAGCGACCAGGTGGCGCACGAAAACGCGGCGAGATGCGAAAGGGTTCGTCAAAGGGCAGCGCACTAATTTTTCAGAAATCCGCGATCGTTCAGCCATTCCATAAATCGGATTTGCCAGTTGGAAACCGCCATATCCGGCCGATCAGCACGCGCGCCGAAACCGTGGCCACCGCGATTGTAGATGTGTAATTCGGCGTTCACGCCCGCCTGCCGGAGAGCGTTAAAGAAGCTCGCGCTCTGCTCAGGCATGCGATCGTCGTAGGCGCAAAGGATAAACGCGGGCGGCGTCTGGTCTTTGGTCGGCTGGAGATCCTTTCGTTGGAGGCCACCTGGATAGATCGGGGCGAAGAAGTCGGGTCTCGAACTCTGCTGTTCCACGACGTCGCTCGCACCCGGCTGTCCTGCATCGTGCTTGAGCGCCGCGAGGATCGCGAGTTCGCCGCCGGCGGAAAATCCCAAGATGCCGATTCGGTCTGATTTTATGTGCCACTGCGTCGCCCGGCTGCGAACCAGTCGAATCGCGCGTTGGGCGTCCGCGTGGCCTTCGACGTCGACGCGATACGGTTGCGGCTTGTCCGCTAGGTTGGAGCCGTCGCGAGCGAGCCGATACTTCAAAACGAACGCAGCCACGCCGCGCTCCGCCAGCCACCGGGCGAGATCATAGCCTTCACGATCAATGGTGAGCTGCATGTGACCGCCGCCGGGCGCGATGATGACCGCCGCTCCCGTGGCGACGCCGGCAGCGGGGAGAAACGGAGTGATCGACGGATTGTGGATGTTCGAGATGACCGGGAAAACGATGTCAGGCTCCTGCCGCCAGCTTACCTCTTCCGGCTCGGATCGTCGGGTTTCGGAGCCCGGCGCGCCGGATGGCCAAAGCGGCACCCTGCCAGGATGGGCGGGCTCCGTCGCCGGCTTGG
>JBDSPT010000292.1:0-3291 GCA_039930205.1 Opitutus sp.
GCGGATCCTGATGAATGATGTAGCGATCCTTGAACGTGCCGGGCTCGGACTCGTCAGCGTTGACGATGAGGTAAATGGGCTTGCCGCTCTTGCGATCGACGAGGCCCCACTTGACGCCGCAGGGAAAACCCGCACCCCCGCGACCGCGCAGTCCTGACTTCTTCACCTCATCGATGATGGCCTCCGGCTTCAGCGTCACGGCTTTCTTCAGGACCGAGTAGCCGCCGTTGCGCTGGTAACACGCAATGTCGTTCGTGTAGCCAGGCTCGTCGATGTGCTGGAAGATGATCCGACGTTGTTCAGGGACAGGCATGGACAGAAAGGGTGAGGTGCAGGTTACTGACTCGTCGCGGGCTTGGGCTTGCCCGCTGTCTTCTTGATCTCGTCGCTCAGCAGCTTCGCTTTCGCTGGATCGACCTTCTCATGCAGATCGTCGTCGATCAGCACGACGGGCGCAGTCCCACAGCTCGCGAGGCACTCGACGAACTCGATGGTCACTTCCCCATCGGGCGAAATCTCGCCCACGTGCGTGTTGAACTGTTTCTCAAATTCCGAGCAGGTCTTGTAACCGCCCATCAAGGCGCAGGACAAAGTCCGGCAAACTTTGATGTGACGACGACCAATCGGCTTCTGTCGAAACATCGGGTAAAACGTCACCACGTCGTACACGTTGATCGGCTGGATCTCCAACTTCGCCGCGATCCACTCGTGCGCCTCGTGCGGGATGAAGCCGATATCCTCTTGAATGAGGTGCAGCAACGGCAGCGTCGCGCTGCGTCTCGTCGGGTAATGCGTGATCACCTCGTCGATTCGTTGAACGGTTTCGGGCTTTAGATTCATCGAGCAGAAAAGGACGCGGGCGCAGCGTCACGCCGGGCGAAGAACGAGCAGGAATCGGCACGAACGTGCGCGTGCATTCGAGTGATTCGCGGGCGAGGACTCATCGATCGCATTCTCCCATCACGAAATCGAGCGAACCCAAAACAGCGACGACGTCGGACATCATGATGCCCGTGCAGATTTTCGGTACGATGGACAAATTGCAGAACGAAGGGGAGCGGATCTTCAAGCGCCATGGTACGCCGCCGCCTTTGCTCACGACGTAAAAGCCGAGGGCGCCCTTGGGATTTTCTGCTTCAAAGTACACTTCGCCGGCTGGCATCTGCGGTCCCTCCGTCACCAGCATGAAATTCTGGATCAACTCCTCCATCGAGGAGAGGACCTTCGACTTGGGTGGACCGAAGATTTTCTTTGCGTCCTTCGCGTACCAATCGCCGCCCGGGAAATTCTTGATGATTTGCCGGATGATGCGCACCGACTGGCGCATCTCTTCGCCGCGAACCAGATAGCGATCATAACAATCGCCTTTCGTTCCGACCGGCACGTCGAATTCGTACTGCTCGTATCCAGAATACGGTTTGTCCTTCCGCAGATCCAGCGGCACGCCCGAACCACGAAGATTTGGGCCCGTGAGCCCGTAACCGAGGGCGTCTTCTTTCGTGATCACGCCCACCCCGACGGTCCGATCGGTGAAGATTTTATTCCGCGTGAGCAGCGCGAGAATTTCTTCCAACGCCGGCAGGAAGCTGTCGCAAAACGCGCTGACGTGCTCAAGCCAGCCGGCAGGGATGTCGCGTGAAACACCGCCGATGCGCGTGTAGCTCGTCGTGAACCGGGCGCCCGTCAGCTCTTCGAACAGTTTATACAGACCCTCGCGCTGATTGAGCGAAAGGACGAGGACGGTCCACGCACCCACATCCAATCCGAAGGCTCCCAGTCCCATCAGATGCGCCGAGATGCGTGCCATCTCGGCGGTCAGTACGCGAATCGCCTGGCAACGCGCGGGCACCTCAAGTTTCGCGAGCCGCTCGACGGCGATCGCGTAACACATGTTGTTCGCCAGCGGTGCGAGGTAATCCAACCGGTCCGTGTAGGGCACGAACTGGTTGTAGGTCATGTTCTCGGCGATCTTCTCGTCACCGCGGTGCAAATACCCAAGCACCGGATCGCATTTCGTCAGCACCTCGCCATCGAGTTCCATCTGCAGACGGAGCACGCCATGCGTGGAAGGATGAGACGGTCCCATCGAGAGCGACATCTTCTCGCCGGCAACATCCTGCTCAACGCCGGAGGTCCTGCTTGCACTATCGGGAATGGAAATTTCGGTGGCCATCGAGTTCAGGCGCAGATCGCAATTACGAATGTGGGCAACGCGGGTCGTGGCAAAAACGATCCGGCACGGCATGAGTCACAGAGGACACGGAGCTGCGACAGAGAGAAAACCGGAGGCCGTCAAGTATGGGATTCATGGCAGGCGGATGCACGTTTGCGAATCGAAGATTTGGCTCCGTGAGCTCTGTGTCCGGGCTCCGTGTTCTCCGTGGCAAAAATGGAATGCGTCAGGCATCTGGCTCATTCCGGTTTCTCTTCGCGCTCGCTCCAGCTTTCGTCCTTCGCGCGTGGCTCCGCCTCGGTCAGATTGATGGCTTCCGGTGCAGCGACGAATGGGCCACCCATCATCGGGGCGGCGATCGCCTTTGCTCCGGTCTCCTCGACGATCTCCGCGTCAGGCAGCGGCGTTTCGATGCCGGCAAGCGGGAATTCTTTCCGCAACGGGAAGTGCGGGTACTCATCCCACATCAGAATGCGGCGAAGATCGGGATGCTCGTCAAACTTGATGCCGAACATGTCGTAGCACTCGCGCTCGTGCCAGTTGGCACCCGGCCAGATCGAAACCACGCTCGCGATCGACGGCTCCGTATCGTTCGCGCAATCTGCGCATAACCGCAGATACGCATGATGCGACGTCGAGAACACGTGGTAGACGACCGTAAAACGCGGCGACACGCCTTCGGACCAGTCGACCGCCGTCAGGTCCGCGAGCAGATCGAACGCAAACTCGTCCCGCAGGTACTTGAGCGCGGCGAACGCATCGCCTGCCGGAACGTTGAGGGCAACGTGGTCAGCACTGACGCGATCGGTCGCTTGCGGGAATTTTTCCTTAAGAGCGGTGGCAGCAGCGGGAGCGGTCATATCAACGACACAGATGCGAGACGCAAAACGGGTCAGGCGGATGCCTTGAACAGGTTTTTCGCCGAGTTCTCGGTCTTGATCTTGGCTTGCAGCTTGATGAGGGCGTCGAGAATCGCTTCAGGACGCGGCGGGCAACCGCTGATGTACACGTCCACCGGAACGATGCGATCGACGCCCTGGAGGGTAGAATAACTGCGATACATGCCCCCGGAACTGGCGCAGGCACCCATCGCGATGACCCACTTCGGAGCCATCATT
>JBDSPT010000293.1:0-11123 GCA_039930205.1 Opitutus sp.
TGTCTGCGACCGCGGACCCTGAAACCTATCAAGATCAGTACAAAGGTAAGGATGTGACGGTGTTTGTTTCGGCTCTCCCTCCCTCAACTCTGAGCGGAGCCGGCCGGGTATGTCGCCGCGTAAAGCATGAAAATCCGTCCGCGAAAGTTCTCGTCGGTGTCTGGAGTTCCGAGGCGAAAATGGAAGCCCTGAAACGCCGGCTCGATCCGGCGGGAGTCGACGGGATCGTCACGCGCCTCGGCGATGCGATTGCGCAAGTGAAGAACTTGCTCACGGCTCCGACGGAATCGAACGTGCCCGTCGCCGAAACGGAGAGCACCCGGGCAGCAGAACGCATGGAAGTAAGACTGGCGGCGAACCGGCCGGAAGAGGCGACCGATACCGTCACGCGCGAACTCGCCCGCGCATTTGATATCCCGATTGCGCTCGTTTCGCTCATCGAAACCGATCGCGAGTTCTGGCAGCACTCTCCCGTCGGTTCGAACACCAGCACTCCCTTCATCGAAGCGGCGCCACACGAAGCCGCCCTCGCGACCGACACGCTCTTGATCGTGGAAGACGTCGCAAAAGATGATCGCTTCTCCGGCAATCCCGTTTTTCTGAAGCGCGGGGTCCGCTTCATTGCGAGTGCCCCACTTCGCCTCCGAAGTGGCCATCTCGTCGGCAATCTTTGTATCTTGGATACGCAGCCTCGCCCGTTTCTCGACAAAGACCGGGAGCTGCTCGAGTCGCTCGCATCGCAATTGATGGAAGCGGTCGAGCCCGATGTGACTCCCGCCGTGGATCCCGCTCTCACCTGAAACCATGAGCGCGGTTCAGTGAGCAGCAGCGCATTCCCTGCGGATCATTCCATCCCCCGCGGCAACGCAGGGCCGACGCCATCCAGCTGTAGATCAGGGAGCAATGCCCTCGAAGCGGACGTTTTACGCTTCCGGCGGGTCAGAGGGGCGCCCTCCCAAGCCCCCGCTCGGTTTGTGAGTTCCTAAGTTCCTTAATCGCGCTTCGACGGAGCTTTCTATATCGCGGGATTGACGCGGATTTTGACCTGCCGTTTCCTGTCCTTCATGCACGAAAAGGCGGCCATCGAGGCACAGGTCAAATACAAGCGCATCGTCCTCAAGTTGAGCGGCGAGGTCTTGCGGGGAGGGAAATCGGGCGACCCGATCGACGCAGCGACCTTGGAAAGAATCTGCCGACAGGTGAAAGAAATCCACGAATTGGGCGTGGAGATCTGCGTGATTATCGGCGGTGGAAATATCTTCCGCGGACTTAATGGCACCCATCGCAGCGTCGACCGTACCACCGGCGATTACATGGGCATGCTGGCAACCGTGATCAACGGCCTCGCGCTGATGGATTGTCTGGAGAAAATGGGGGTTCGGACCCGCGTGCAGAGCGCAATTCCCATGAACCAGATTGCCGAGCCGTTCATTCTCCGACGCGCGATGCGTCACTTGGAAAAGGGCCGCGTGGTGATCTTCGTCGCCGGCACGGGCAATCCGTATTTCACCACCGATACGACAGCGGCTCTCCGCGCCTCCGAGATGCACGCCGATATCATCATGAAAGCCACCAAGGTGGACGGCATCTACGACAAGGATCCCAAGAAATTCCCGGACGCCGTGAAGTACGACCATATCACGTTTGTTGATGCATTGCGTCAGCGCTTGACGGTGATGGATTCGACGGCGTTTTCACTGTGCCTCGACAACAACGTGCCGATTCTGGTGTTCGACCTCGGCGACGAGCATGCCATCCGCAAAGCCGTCATCGGCGAAAAGATCGGTACGCTTGTAACCAACTGATCGTTCGCCCGACGCTGGTCCCGCGCCTGCCGGTGAGCAAACGCACTTTCGCTGCTGCCATCCTGACTGCCCTTCAACCCAATTCCCTATGAGCCCTCCGATTCTCTCCGACGCCCAAGCCAAAATGAAAAAAGCCGTCGATCACACGCTGCATGAATTCAGCTCGATCCACACCGGCAAAGCCACGCCCACGATGGTCGAGTCGGTCATGGTCGAGGCGTATGGTTCGACGGTGCGCTTGAAGGAATGCGCGGCGATCAGCACGCCCGACGCCCGTTTGATTCAGATTCAGCCGTGGGACATCGCGTTGATGAAAGCGATCGCGAAAGGAATCCAAGAGGCGAACATCGGCTTTAATCCCATCATCGACGGAAAACTCATTCGCATTCCCTTGCCGGAGATGAGCCGCGAACGCCGCCAGGAATTCGTCAAGACCGCGAATCGTCTCGCCGAAGAAGGTCGCGTTCATGTGCGCAACGTCCGGCGCGATGGCATCGAGTCGGTGAAGAAGGCGAAACTGCCCGAAGACGAAACCAAGCGCCTGGAAAAAGACATCCAGACTGCAACCGATTCCGCGATCAAGAGCATCAACGATCACCTTGCCCACAAGGAGAAGGATCTCCTCACCGTTTAGCGCTTTCGCGAGATCGCGGTTCAACCGCGATTGACGCGTCAATTCCCGACAATGGCTTCGAGCTCACTGGCCGCTGCGACGGCGACCCAGCCCCGCCGGGTGGTCGTCAAACTTGGCACCGGAGTGCTGACGTCCGGTATTGGCGAACTGAACACGGCACGGATTGCGGCCGTTTGCGCCGAGGTCGCGGCGCTGCGGGCGCGTGGCATCGAAGTGATTATCGTCAGCTCCGGCGCGGTCGGACTGGGCATGGGCGCGTTGAAATTGTCGAAGCGCCCCAAGGACGTATCCAAGAAGCAGGCATGCGCAGCGATCGGTCAGAGTTTGCTCATGCAAACCTGGCAGGCCGGTTTTGCGCCGCACCAGCTCACCGTTGCGCAGGTGCTCCTCACGCACGACGATCTGCGGGTCCGGAGTCGCTACCTTGGAGTGAAGGAGACGCTTCGTCAGCTGATCGACTACGGCACGATTCCCGTGATCAACGAAAACGACACGGTGAGCGCGGTGGAGATCAAGTTTGGCGACAACGACACCCTGTCGGCGATGGTCGCGAGCCTGGTTGAAGCGCAGTACCTCGTGATTCTCTCCACGGCGCCCGGGCTGATCGACCGGGACGGAACGCGAGAGATCGTCCCGGTCGTCGATCGGATCACCCCGGAAATCGAAGCGATGGCGGGTGGGACGACGAGCGAAACAGCGACCGGCGGGATGATCAGCAAAATCTCCGCGGCGAAGCTCGCGACGCGTTCGGGCTGTGGCGTGTTCATTGCGAGCGGATCTGAACCTGAGATTCTCGCGCGACTGCTCGCCGGCAAAGGCCCGGGCACGTTTTTTGTGCCAAATGGACTTCCGCTCGAAGCGAAGAAAAGGTGGCTCGCGTACTTTCAACGCCCGGCCGGTACGGTATTCGTCAACGAATGCGCCGTGCCGGTACTGCGAGATCAGGGCCGCAGCCTGCTCGCAGTGGGAGTGACCGGCGCAAAAGGTGATTTCGCCGCCGGCGACATCATCAACATCGCGGGACCCGACGAGATGGTCTTCGCCCGTGGCAAGGCCGGTTTCTCGAGCAAAGATATTCCGGCTCTATCCGGAAAAAGAGGCGAAGAGGTGGCTCAGCGTCATCCGAATCGCAAGCGGCTCGAAGTCGTGCATCGAAACGACTTGGTTCTGCTCTAATCATTTTCCGCCATGCCTGCGCGTGAAACGTCTGGCACTCCTGTCTCCGAACCGCTGTTCACGCTGCGGCCCGCCACGGCGGCTGACTATCGGTGGCTGTGGGAGTTGAAGCGGCAAACGATGCGGCCCTACGTCGAAGAGACTTGGGGCGGCTGGGACGACGCCGCGCAGGAGGCGTTCTTTCGACGCAACTTCAGTTCCGAGACCGTCCAGATCATCCAAGTCGATGACCGGAACGCCGGGCTGCTGAACCTGGAGCACGAAGCCCGAGAACTTTTCCTTGCGAACCTGCAGATCGCCCCCGACTGGCAGTACCGCGGACTCGGCACCGCCGTGATCAGGACGCTGCTGGAAACTGCGCGCGCGTTACAAAAGCCCATTCGGCTGCAGGTGCTCCGCGTCAACACCTCAGCGCTGCGACTTTATGCTCGCATGGGTTTCGCGACCTATCAGGAATCACCGACCCATTACCTCATGCGGTGGCGGCCGGCGACGAGATAGGATCACGGTAGAACGAACCCTTCCGTTCGAGCAGTTCAAGTGACGTCGTGGCCGCTCCACCCGCGTGTTACCTCGAGAGCCCCGACCGAGTCGGAGCCGTGGCGGTCCCGCTGGATTGCTTGGTCACTGCGCTTCCCGCAATGACGGCGGAGGCAGCTCGCTGCTTACGCTTGAAAGCGACCGATCCGCTTGCGCACGTTAGGCTCGCGATGCCCGGAAGTTCCGCGTGCGCGTGAAACTACGCAGGTTTTTCCTTTGCGCCGCGTCCGCTTCTTTGCGCCGATGGACGCTTTGATGGAATTTTCGCTCGACCAACGCCCGCCCACGGACATCCCGCCGATTGATTTTCGCGCGCAGCTGAACGACGAGCAATTCGCCGCCGTCACTGCCGAACCCGGCCCGATGCTCGTACTCGCTGGCGCGGGTTCCGGGAAGACGCGCACCCTCACCTACCGCGTCGCCTACTTGCTTTCGCGCGGCGTCAAGCCGGGCGAAATTCTTCTGCTCACCTTCACCAACAAAGCCGCGAAGGAGATGCTTCATCGCGTGCAGGATCTGACCGGCGTCGAACCGCAGCGATTCTGGGGCGGAACGTTTCACTCCCTTGGCCACCGCGCACTTCGCATCTACGGCGAAGCCATCGGTCTCCCGAAGAACTTCACCATTCTCGACGCCGATGAATCTGAATCGCTGCTGAAGCAGGTGGTGGAACACGAGGACAAGGTGTTCTTCAAGGACAAGACGAACCCGCGTCCCGGTCCGCTGTTCAACGTGCTTTCACTCGCACGCAACACCCAGCTCTCGATCGCCGGGACGGTGAAGAAGCACTTCCCGCAGTACGACGAAATCGTTCATCGCTTTCCCGCCTTCGCAACGGCGTACGAAAAGAAAAAGCGTGAGCAGAACGTCGTCGACTACGATGACCTGCTCGAACTCTGGCTGAAGTTGCTCAGTGACGCGCCGGAAGTCGCACAGTATTTCGCGCATCGGTTTCGCCACGTGCTTGTCGACGAGTATCAGGACACGAACACAATCCAGTCGCAGATCGTGGATAAACTTGCGGCGCATCACTGCGTGATGGCGGTCGGAGACGACGCGCAATGCATCTACTCCTGGCGCGGCGCGAACTTCGACAACATCATGACGTATCCGGATCGTCATCCGGGCACCGTCATCCACCGGATCGAGACGAACTACCGGTCAACGCCCGAGATTCTCAACCTCGCCAACGGCGTGTTGCTCGCCCAACCGAAGGGTCGACATTTCGACAAGGAACTTCGCGCTGCTCGCGGCCACGCGCAAAAACCGTTCGTCGTGCAGACGATGGACGATCGCGAACAAGCCGAGTTTATCCTCAAGCGGATTCGCGCGCTGGTGGAAGACGACGGCGTGTCACTGAACGAGATCGCGATTCTCTACCGCTCACACTTCCTGGCGCTGGAAGTCCAACTCGCACTTTCCCGCGCCGGCTTGCCTTATCACATCACGAGTGGCGTGAAATTTTTCGAGCGCCAGCACATCCGGGATCTCGTCGCACTGCTCCGCTTCGTCTACAATCCGTCCGACGCGCAAGCGTGGCAGCGCATCGCGATTCTGCTGCCGAAAGTCGGCGAGAAAGGTGCGATCAAGATCTATAATGCTGCACTGGACCACGCGCGGCTGATGCAGAAGAACCTTATTGATGTTCTGCCGACCGATGACGTGAAGAGCAAAGTCGCGAAAGATGCCCGCGATGATTGGGACAACTTTTGCGCGTCGCTCGCGCAAGTCGCTGAGTCGATGCATTCCGGCAAGCCACCGGACGTGATCGCGACTGCGATCGAGGGCTGGTATGGCGATTACCTGAAAGGCGCCTTCGCCGATTACCTTGATCGTCTCGACGAACTCAAGGCGATGATCGGCTTTGCCCAACGATTCGACGAGATGCAGGACATGCTCGCCCAGATCGTTCTCTTAAACGGCGAAACGAGCGATCGCCACGTCGAGCCCAACACGGAAGCGATCAAGCTCACGACCGTTCACCAGGCAAAAGGACTCGAGTACGACGTGGTCTTCGTGATCGGCCTCGCGGATGGACAATTCCCCGGCCGCCGCTCGATTGAAGCCGGCGACGTCGAGGAGGAACGCCGGCTGTTTTACGTCGCGGTGACGCGCGCGCGCAACGAACTGTATCTGTCGTATCCAAAAGTTGCGACGCGTGCAGGACCGGGCGGAATGATGCTCACGCCTAGCCGGTTCATTCTCGAATTACCGACCGACCTCTACGAACCGCTGAGGATCAAACGAGCGTACGGCTGGTGAGCTGCGGTCGTTGCAAGCCAAGCAGCGAAGTCTGAACGCGCGAAGGCACACCGCGGGAAGCGCGAACGCCCCTCCAACCCGCCGTAAACCGTCGATCGTCGCGTTGCTGCTGAAGAACTCCCTCCTGTTTTTCATCGCGAGCCGGCTGGCCGTGGTGGCACTCCAGCGAAAATGTAGAGGGATGGTCGCGTCGCCATACTCCTCGCCCTGGCACGATAGGGTCATCGTCCATCCCCTCAACGCTACGTCGGTCGGGGTCTCAGAATGACAGGTAAATTGAACGTTCATTGGCACATCCCAACGCACTTCCCACTGCTCAGCGGGAATGAAAGCGCCCCATGGCGCATCTCAAGTTGCAACCGACAGGTGAAGCCTCAGCCGGTTCGGCTTCCCCAAGTTCGGCCATAAAAACTTATCCGACACCGACCCAGCATCGCATCCTGCGTTTCCGCCGCTGCCAAATCCCGCGTCTGAGGCGTTCGAATCCCTGTTGGATCCGGCCGCCTTCGATCCCGTTATTACTTTCCCCTTCCCAACTGTGCTATGTTGCGCCTGAACTAAGACGTGTGTGCTACCACAAATCTTCGCCCGCCCTGCATCGCATCGAGCGCATGCACTCATCCAGCTGCAAAGTAGCACCCACTTAAGTCACTGAACACTTCGCTCATGTCTCTTCCCGTCGAAAACGTCGTCATTGTTGGCACTGGCTGCGCCGGACTCACGGCTGCAATTTATACTGCGCGGTCGAACCTCAGCCCGCTTGTGCTCGAAGGATCATTGCCGGGCGGGCAGCTTACGACGACCAGCGAAGTCGAAAACTTTCCCGGTTTCCCGCACGGTGTGGACGGCTTTCAGCTCATGCAAAATCTGCGTGAGCAAGCCACCAAGTTTGGTACCCGCTTCGAACAGGCGATGGTTACGTCCGTCGATTTCTCCTCGATCCCACGCAAGCTGTTCTGCGGCGATCGCGTGATTCTCGCCAAGACTGTCATCATTTCGACCGGCGCGTCGCCCCGCATGACCGGGATCCCCGGCGAGAAAGAACTCTACGGGGGCAAAGGCGTCACCACGTGCGCGACGTGCGACGGCGCGTTCTATCGCAAGATGGATGTCGTTGTCATCGGCGGCGGCGACAGTGCGGCGGAGGAGGCGTTGTTCCTCACCCGCTTCGCCAGCAAAGTTTATCTCGTGCACCGTCGCGACTCGCTGCGGGCGTCGAAGATCATGGCGGATCGCGTCACCTCGAACGAAAAAATCCAACCCGTCTGGAACAGCATCCCACTCGCCGTCGAAGGCGTTGAGCAGTCGGCCGTGACAGGGCTGCGTATCGCCGATGTGAAGACAGGCGCTGAGTCGGTTTTGCCCGTGAAGGGTGTCTTCATCGCGATTGGGCACGTGCCGAACACCGGACCGTTCGCCGAAGCGCTAGAAGTCGACGAAGGCGGCTACTTCAAGCCGATCCTGGGTTCGCAGGTGAAGTCGAAGGTTCCCGGAGTTTACGTGGCAGGCGACTGTGCCGATCACGTTTACCGCCAGGCGATCACTGCGGCCGGTATGGGGTGCCAGGCTGCGATCGAAGCCGAGCGCTGGCTCGCCGAACACGGCGGCTAAAGCATGCGTGACTGGGGCCCGTTCTCGTAATCTTGATCCTAATCGCGATCGCGAACACCACCGCACCAAGCCACCGGTATTCGAACACAGAGGGCACACTGGAAAAGAGCGGTCGCAGAGAATAACACGGGATCGCGGCAATACGAGTGTCTGGTCTCCGACCTGCCTTCGGCACGTCGGGAAGCACCGCGGTGGATGAGAGCTTCGCCCACAGCGCTGGATTCCTGTGGTTGACCGAAAACGCCGGCACGCACGGGTACGTCATGAGTTACCCAGCCAATCAGCCTGACGGCTTCGTGTACGAACCTTGGCACTGGTGCTGGCACCCTCCGGCTCCAGCGGTAACAGCGGTTGCGGGGTGATGAGATGGGGATCGGCGAGTCTCCTTTGCACCGGCGCGGGGCGTGCCTCCGCCCGAGCCGAGCGCAGGCGTTTCTTCTGGATCAAACGTGGCACGAGCGCCTTCGGCGGCACGGTTTGCCGATGAGACCATTGTTCCGAAATCAGAATATCCGCCAAGATCAGCGGTTGAACCGTTTGAACCTCTGCGCTCCCGGTGCCCCGGTTGTACAACCAGGAAATCGTGGCTCGTACTTCGGTTCCTTCTGGGCCTCTGCGTGATGAAATCGGAGCGCGTGCGAGCCCGCTGCCTCAAGGTCGAAAAGAACTTGGAAGCGGGTTGGAGACCACGTCTGACCGGACATCGTCATGACACGCTTACTTAGAATAGTTCTAATTATCAGTTGAAACTTAGAACCATTCCAGTTTGTTGATTCCTCCTCACATGGTTTCCCCCAATTCAAACACGACACCCGACCTGCTTGCGCGAAAGCTCGCGGACAGCGGACTGCGCTCCACCCCTCAGCGCGAAGTCGTCTTTAACGTACTTCTAAAAAAGCGCGATCATCCGACCGCGGACGAGGTGTACGCGCGCGTTCGTCAGGACATGCCGACGATCTCCCTCGCGACGGTGTATAACTGCCTTGAGACGATGGTTCAGTGTAACCTCGTACGCGCGGTTAACTTCGAGCGTGGACCAACTCGATACTGCCCCAATCTCCGGCCGCACGCCCATTTCCACGACGAGCAAACGGGCGCCACCCACGATATCGACCTTCCTCCGAACCTGCTGGAGAAGGTCAATGCCGTCCTTCCCCGCGGCTACGATGCTTCCTCCGTCGAGATCATCTTTCGGGGCAAAGCCGCTAAAAACGCCAGCTAACGCGGCCGGATCTCTCGCACCTCTTCCACTTCCTTCAATGAGCCAACTCGAAATCAAAGACCTGCATGTTTCCATCGGCGACAAGTCGATCGTCAAAGGACTGACCCTCACGGTCAACCAAGGCGAAGTCCACGCGATCATGGGGCCGAACGGCACCGGCAAATCGACATTGGCGAAAGCAATCGCGGGCCATCCCGATTATAAGATCACGTCGGGCGAAGTTCTCTTGGACGGGAAATCGCTGTTGGAGCTTGAGCCCGATGAACGCGCCCGCGCCGGCATCTTCCTCGCCTTCCAGTACCCAAGC
The DNA here is from genome assembly GCA_039930205.1 of Opitutus sp. Taxonomy (GTDB): domain Bacteria; phylum Verrucomicrobiota; class Verrucomicrobiia; order Opitutales; family Opitutaceae; genus Opitutus. The sequence continues at coordinate 9,558 of JBDSPT010000293.1, forward strand.
GAAATCCCCGGCGTTACGATCGCCAATTTCCTGCGCGCGTCTTTGCAGGCCCGCCTCGCAGAAGGCGACGAGTTGGACGCCACCGCCTATTACAAGCGACTCTACTCGAAGATGGATCTGCTGAAGATCGATCGGAAGTTCACGTCCCGCGCGGTCAACGATGGCTTCTCGGGCGGCGAAAAGAAGCGCTGCGAAATTTTGCAGCTGGCGATGCTCGAACCCGCCTTCGCGTTGATGGACGAAACAGATTCCGGCCTGGATATCGACGCGCTGAGGATCGTTTCGGAAGGCGTCAACTCGCTCCGCGGCGAGAAACTCGGGATTGTGATGATCACGCACTACCAGAGGTTGTTGAACTATATCGTCCCCGATTTCGTTCACGTCATGTGGGATGGCCGCATCGTGAAGAGTGGCGATAAATCGCTCGCGCTCGAACTCGAGGCGAAGGGCTACGACTGGGTTAAGAAAGAACTGACCGCGATCGCGTCCTGACGACACGAGGCTCGCTCCAGCTGCTCGGCATTCACCTTTAGATTCATCAGAACATGAAACCACTCACCGAACTCGAAGCCGTATCCGCACCGGCGATCGAGGACACGACGGCCAACCCCGTCCAGGGCATCGACCAATCCGCCGGCAATTTTAGCTACAAGGTCGATTATGCCTTCGATGCCGGAACAGGCCTGAGCGAGGATACCGTTCGCTACATCAGCTCGGTGAAGAAGGAAGCACCGTGGATTCTCGACTTTCGCCTCAAGGCGCTGAAGACGTTTTTCGACAAACCGCTTCCCACGCACTGGGCGACCAAGGATCTCGAATCGATCAACTTCGACAAGATCCGGTACTATCTCTCTCAGGGGCAGAAGCCGAAGCGCACGTGGGACGAAGTTCCCGACGACATCAAGCGCACGTTTGAGCGTCTTGGCATTCCTGAGCAGGAGCGCAAATTCCTCGCTGGCGTTGAAGCGCAGTTCGACAGCGAAGCCGCGTATTCAAACATCAAAGACATCGTCGCGAAGCAGGGCGTCATCTTCGTTAACTCGACCGAGGGTCTGCGGGAGCACCCCGAGATCTTCAAAAAGTTTTTCGGCAAAGTCATTCCGACGGGTGACAACAAGTTCTCCGCGCTCAACAGCGCCGTGTTCTCCGGCGGCTCTTTCATTTACGTTCCACCCGGCGTGAAGGTCGCGCAGCCACTGCAGGCCTACTTCCGGATCAACGCGGAAAATTTCGGCCAGTTCGAGCGCACGCTAATCATCGCCGACGAAGGCGCCGAGGTCGTCTACATGGAGGGTTGCACCGCGCCCAAGTTCTCCACGTCGACGCTCCATAGCGCCGTGGTCGAACTGGTCGCGCTGAAGGGCGCCAAGATCCAATATATCACGGTTCAGAACTGGGCGGCCAACGTCTTCAATCTGGTCACCAAGCGTGGCATCGCTCACGAGGACGCGGAGATCAAGTGGATCGATTGCAACATCGGCAGCCGTCTCACGATGAAGTACCCCGGCGTCGTCCTGAAGGGAAAGCGGGCCCGCGGCGAAGTCATTTCGATCGCGCTCGCGAACG
>JBDSPT010000294.1:0-3163 GCA_039930205.1 Opitutus sp.
CAACGCGAGCTTTCCAAGGCGAAGGTCTCCGCGATCAAGAACTTCTACGAAACCGCCATCTCGCAGCCACCGATCCCCGGCACCGTTCTCCTCTTCACGCCACAGAAACTGCGATTTGAACCCTGGACCGACGACAGCGGCGTCGGCCGACTGCAGCAACCTGACGAAAAATTCCTCATCATCGATGGCCAACACCGGCTTGCCGCTCTTGAATTTTATTCACGGACGCACCCGGAGGATGCAAAGAACATTCAGGTTCCCTGCGTGATCTTCGACGGACGCAGCGAGGACTTTGCGACCGAGATGTTCGTCATCATCAACTCGACGCCAACCCGGATTAACAAGAGCCACCTGATCGATCTCTACGAACGCGTTTCATGGGCTGAACCCGACCGCCGCTTCGCCGCACACATCACCGAGATGCTCTACCGCGAAGGCGACAGCCCGCTGCGCTACCGCATCAATCGGCTCGGCGGCCGGAGCAAACAGGAAAAATGGATCCTTCAGGCCGAACTCTTTAACGAGATCCACCGCTGGGTGAAACAAGCGTGGAAGAAGATCGAGAGCGAAGGCACCGACAAACGGAACGCGGCCCGCTACTACGAAACCGTGCGCGACTTCCTCAAAGCATCCTCGCAGGTCTGGGGCGAGGCTTGGGGCGATTCCGGGTTTCAAGTCACCAAGCCGGTCGTACTGAAAGCGCTGTTACGCGTGTGCGCCGATCTCGCCGCCCACGATCCCGAGGTGGGCGAAGATCGGGTGTCACGTTGGAAGGAAAAACTGGCGCCCTGGACCGAGCAGGTACGTGAGTTTCGCAACGAAGGTTTCTACGAACGGTTCCCCGCCAAAGGCCAGGTGGAGCGCGTCAGTCGAATTCATCGCGATCTCTCACGCATGGCCGGAATTCCGACACGCTCACGCGCGAGCAAGAACGCGGAGGCGTAAGCGGAGGCATCGTTTTGAACCCGGAGGTCAAGCAGCACACGAAGTGCTACCGCGAGCCCGTGTTGTTCGTCTTCATCGCGTCAAGAAATTCGACGGGCGCGAAATCGTCGGTCAGCACCTGCGCGTCTTTCTCGAGCGCGGGGAAATCCACGCGCCAGGTCTTCACCTCGGCCAAATCCACCCGGCCTTTCAACCTGGTCGTTAACTCTTCAGCCGGCGCCCACGTGGCCGGCGCCGTGATCACCGGACTTTTATAGTTCACGGCACACGCGATCACATTCGAACGCACGGGCGTTTGGAACAGCACCACCTGCGGAAACGTTTCGCGGAGCGTCTTCAAGTCCGACTCGTACAGTTTGCTGTTCGGGTGCAAATTGGTGATGAACACTCCGCGTTCATTCAACCGAGCAGCGCATTCGCGATAGAATTCCTGCGTCTTTAGATGCGGCGGCACGAATCCACCCCGAAACGCATCAAGGATCAGCCAATCCCATTTCGTCTTGTCGCGCTTCACGAACAACCGTCCATCGCTCACGGCAACCGGCGTCTTCGCCGTCGGCTTGAACGCCAGGTGACTTCGGCATAGCTCAAACACCTTCGCATCGAGCTCAACGGTCTGCAGCAATGCGTCGGGAAACGCGTCGACGAAAGGTCGATGGAAGGCCGCGCCGCCCAGCCCAATCATCAACACGCGTTGCGGGTTCGGCACGAAGAACAAGCCCGCGTACAAGGTTTTCGTATACGGCACCACCAGTCGCATCGGATCCGCCAGGTCCACCGCGGATTCGATGTACACTGTACTTCGGGATCGAGCCCGCAGCTCCACCACCGTCCCACGTTTCTCCACCGTAAGGCTGTTGTACAATGTATCGAACGTCTCGACGGAGTTCCCGGTCGAAGCCGCCCCCGCTCCGATCGCCATGCCTAGACTGAGGAGAAATATCTGAAACCCTTTCATGATTTCGCCGCGCCGGCGGGTGAACGCAAAATCGAGATCAAGCCGGTCAAGCTGACGACGGCGACCACCAGCCAGCCGTACAGCAAGCTCGACACGCGGAAATGCGGAATCAGCGCAAAGGCGGTGAGCATGACTCCCGCGATGTTGCCGAGGGTACTCACGCCGTAGACCAATCCCGAGGCCTGTCCCGGGGGCGTCCCTCGCGCCGCGAGGTATTGCACGCATTGCGGTCCGAACGTGGACAGCATGAGTACCGGGAGAAAAAACAAGCCAAGGCACGCGACCAACAGGCCCACGCTCAGGTCAGGAATACCAACTTCGATCGCTTCCAAGGTTCGTCGACCCAGCGAAGCCGTGAACGCGAGCGAGGCGACGGCGAGTAATGCCACCACAATCTGCGCGCGCGTCCGGCGCCCCGGTGATGCATTGCTGATCGAACCACCGAGCATCGAACCGAGACTGAACGCTGCGAGAAAAGTGGAGATCAACCACGCCCACACAATGATCGAGGATCCGAAAAATGGATTCAGCAGTCGCGATGCGAGCAGTTGAAAACCCATGCTTAAGACACCTTGCACCACCACCAAGGTATAGAAGACCGGTTGAATCATGAATCTCGGCGAGAACGACCGCCCGCATAAATGCCTGTCCCTGCGCCACGCGCAAGGCGCACTCACGCGATGTCTGAAATTTCCAATAATCGGCCGCGAAACCCCGGGCTGAGCCGGCCCTAGGCCGTATCTATACATCGGAAGTAGCCACCGCCGTGAGACGGTGGACGCGAGGTCAGCCAAGCCGGTCATCCGTCGCGCGACGGATGCTGTAGGTTGTCTGGATTCCCATCTCTGTCAGAGCCATGCAGGTTCCTTTCTCATGCGGCCATCGCGCCGTCTACGGCGAGCGTGGCCCCGTTGACATATGCAGCTCCCTCAGAACAGAGGAAGGAGACGGCGTGGGCGACCTCTTCGGGCTGCCCGACGCGGCCGGCGGGAACGCCGGCCACAAGCTTGTCGACGACATCGGTCGTCATGTCGGTCTCGATGACGCCCGGCGTCACCGCGTTGCAGGTGATGCCCTTGCGGGCCATCTCGCGCGCGATCGTGCGCGTCAGCGACAGCATCCCGGCCTTCGCCGCGCCGTAGTTGCTCTGCCCCGGGTTGGCGTGCAGCGCGACGACGGAGGAGACGTTCACGATCCGCCCCCAGCGCGCCTTGAGCATGTCGTCCAGCGCGCGGCGCGTGCAGTGGAAGGCGCCGTTGA
>JBDSPT010000295.1:0-5066 GCA_039930205.1 Opitutus sp.
AAACTGTAGCCGGACGCCGCCTCATTGTCATCGCGAGGTGCGCGAAGCGCGCCGTGGCGATCCAGCTGGATTGCTTCGTCGCTGCGCTTCTCGCAATGACAGGAACTCGGCTACAGTTTTGTTTAAACCGCTCTAGCGATTCCGGAGAGGACGGATGATCCGGTTGTAACCACAGGCACCGAGGACAGGGAGAACAAAATACTCCCGCCGCATCTTAATAAATGATGTCGCCACGCTCGTGAGAGCGTGGCCCTTCGGGCTCAGCCGTATCGACGCAATCGGAAGTAGCCACCGTGGCCACACCCTACTGAATTTCGCTCCAGCGCCTTACGGTCGCTCCGGTTCGCCGATTCCCGCGTTGCTGAGTTCCAGATTAATAGTGAGCCTTCGCCACCCTACTTCGCTTTCGCGATTTCAACCGCGTACACGTGCGTTGCGCCGTGCATGTTCGAGCGAAACACGAGCCACTTCTGATCCGGCGTAAATGTGAGGTTCGGCTCGAGCCGATAATCGTGCTTGCTCAGGTTGACGAGCCGCTCCGACACAAACCGGCCGGGTTGAATCAGGTTTTCGGAATTCGGCGCTTTGATCCCAGCCACATCCGGCACGCCTTTTGGCCGGAAGAGATAGATCCACTTCCCATCGGGCGCGTGAGCGACCATCTCGTTGTCGCCGCCGTCGCCAGCAAACATCGAGCCGTCGGGCGAGACGTTGAAATGCACTGACCATTCATTCCGGTCCAACGCGTACTGCGTGCGCCGCCCGGTCGCGAGTTCATAGCCGCCAATCCAGAACACTTCACCGCGGGGCGTCTGCAAATCGTACCAGATGTTTTTGCCGTCAGCGCCGAAGAATTCGTGGCCCCAGATCTCCATGTTCATCGTCCGCGTGTGGATCTTCGTCAGTCCCGTGCCGTCGGTGCGGATCGTCCAGAGCCGGTCAACTTCATGCCAGGGCCCTTCGTGACAAAACATAATCAGACCCGGATCGCTCGGCGAGAATTGCAGATGCCCGAGCCACTCTTTCTCGGTATGAATCACTTTCACTTCGCCCGTCTTGGTGTTCAGCGTGAACATCGAACGCGGCTGACCCTCGTGAACGCGCGCGAGTTGTTCGTGCATCCGGAGTTCTTTCGCTTCCGCAAAGCTCATCGGCGTGCCGTCCGGCCAATTCGCCTGATAACCCGCTTGAAAGGTCGGCTGTGCTCCGCCCGCCGCCGGCTGCCCCCCCGAGGTGTTGGTCATGTTGGGTCCCGCAGGCCTGGCTCCCGGAGTGGCGCCCGCCTGCCACGAGCGTTCTCCCTCTTCCGAAAACGAGCCGAGCATCAGGGTTTCGTCGGCGTTCAATGAGCTCACCCCGCCGCGCGGAACCGCCGCAATTGACCGTGTGGTTTTCGTTTCCAGATTCGTCGCGTAGATCCCGTTCTTCCCGTCTTTCTGCTGACTGTAATACACATCGCCGGTCTTTCGGCCTACGACGATCACTCGCACTTCGCCTTTCACCACCGACTCGATCGCGCGGGTCGCAAGATCGATCGTGGAAATGCCGTCGCGCGTGGTGACAATCACCTTCTTACCATCGGGCGAGTACGCGTTTTGATGAAAGTAGAGACTGGCGGTACCGGGTTCGTCGGACAAACGCACCACGCGGTGACCCGTGTCGGCATCAATCCACTCGCGGGGCGGAGCGTCAGCGGCAAACAGCCGGGAGGTAGCGAGAGCAAGCAGCAAGAAAGCAGGGATTTTCATAGGGAAGGGTTTAACCTCGCGGACATGACGGCCCATGGCTCGTCAGGATGCGCGCTTAAAAATCAGACCGTCCGAGAGTCGCCCGATTGCCGCCCTCCTCACGAAGGCCCATGACAACCCGCTACACGTACGATAACCGCCCGCGGCGCCACCGCCCCACCTCTCGCACGCCTGTTCTTGAAACTCCCTTCTCGTATCATCCTCTGCTTTCCCGCCTTTCTGAAGCTGCCTGCTCTGACCTCAATTCTGCCATGACCAAGACCCGTTACGCATTCGTCGGCACCGGCTCCCGGGCCATCAGCTTCATGGAGCCACTCGTCACGACCTATCGCGACACCAACGAGCTCGTCGCCATCTGCGACGTGAGCGCCACCCGCATGGCATACTATAACGAGTTGCTCCGCGGCGACTGGGGCTATTACGCAGTGCCCACCTTCCTGGCGGCGCAGTTCGACGAGATGCTTCGCACGACAAAACCGGATACGGTATTCGTCTGCACGACGGATTCGACCCACCACGACTACATTGTCCGGGCACTGCATGCGGGCTGCCATGTGATCACGGAGAAGCCGCTTACGATCGATGTCGCGAAATGCCAGGCGATTCTGGATGCGGTGAAAGCCACCGGCAAAAGCGTGCGGGTTGCCTTCAATTATCGCTGGGCCCCGTTTCGCACGAAGGTGAAAGAGCTCATCGCGACCGGCGTTATCGGGCGCGTTCACTCGGTCAATCTCGAGTACCTCCTCGATACCAATCACGGCGCCGACTACTTCCGCCGCTGGCACGCGCACGCCGATGAATCCGGCACACTGCTCGTGCACAAGAGCACGCATCACTTCGATCTCGTGAACTGGTGGCTCGATGCGATCCCTCACCAGGTCTTCGCTTTCGGCGATCTCGTGTTCTATGGCGAGGACAACGCGCGCGCCCGCGGCGATGCCGCGTTAACGAAGTATCCGCGCTATACCGGAGAACCCGCCGCAAAGGACGACCCGTTTCGACTCGATCTCAGCGAGAGTGAACCGTTCCGCAAACTGTACCTCGCGGCCGAGGCCGAGACGGGGTACGTGCGCGACCGGAATGTCTTCCGCGATGACATTACCGTCCACGACCAGATGTCGCTCAACGTTCGCTACCGCACCGGCCAGGTGCTCACGTACTCGCTGGTTTGTTACAGTCCTCGTGAAGGCATGCGCGTGTGCTTGAATGGCGACCGCGGCCGGATCGAGTACCATGAGTTTATCGGCACGCATATGAATCGCGCCGTGCGACCGAAGGATTTCAAGCTCGACGACAAACCCGGGGCCGAGGCCGAAGGCGAATGGATCCGAGTCTTCCCGCATTTCAAAAAGAGCTACACCGTCCCGATGGACGTGCAGCACGGTGCCCATGGTGGAGCCGACGAAATCCTGAATCGTTCGTTCTACTCGCCCGGCGCGCCGTCGACCGACGAATGGGGCCGGTTCGCGGGGCATGAGCAAGGGGCAGCCTCAATCCTGGTCGGCATCGCGGGAGTCGAGTCGATCAAGCGCAATCAACCGGTTACGATCACCGACTTGGTAGCGCTGCGGCCCGAAGCGAAGCGGCTGAGCGAGCTGGTTTAGGCGAGGTTACGAGTAGTCCGCTGCGTGAGCGGCGGATCCGGTCGTCAGTGGGTGGGATGTCGCATTTCGTTTTGAACACGGAGGTCACGGAGAGCACGGAGAACGGAGCGGTCGACTGCTCTGAATCACAGAAGACACAAACGTTGCGATCCAACCACGGATTTCTCGGATGAACACGGATCCTGAATTCGGAGTTCTGATTTTATCCGTGTTGATCTGCGAAATCCGTGGTCGGATCGGGCGGTTTTTGTGTTCTGCTGACCATCGATCCGCTTAGCCACAGAGGCACAGAGATCGAAGGACCCGAGCGCTCCGGACTCCGTGCCTCTGTGGTTTATATGCATCGGTTGGCGAACCTACGAAGTGTCCAAGCCAAGATCATTCGATCCAACCGCGGATTTCGCAGATGGCCACGGATACTGAGCCGGAGTTCTGATCCCGTCCGTGACGATCCGCGTAATCAGTCGCTCAATTCGGCGAGGGTTCTGACTTACGGAGAACGAGCCCTGTGGGTGGAGCGAAGCCAAATCTCAAACTCCCTAAACTCACGCTCAGGGCTACACATCTGCTCTATCTGGTCCGCGCTCCGTGTTCTCCGTGACCTCCGTGTTCAAAATAATACGCCGCCGCTCTAATTTTAATCGGCGCTTCACCGCGTTCCGTTCTCCGCTGAGTTAATAACTATTGCGGTGGTCCCGTAATTATTAGATCCCGAGTTCATGCCCCGCCCGCCTGCCGGCAAGCCTTCGCAAACTCAGCTCGCGAAAGAACTCGGCCTCTCCCAGTCGCTCGTCTCGATGGTCCTTAACGGACGCCGCACCGGAATCTCGCCCGAAACGTACGATCGGATCTGGGCTCACGCGGTAAAGCGCGGCTATCACCCGAAAGGCATGCGGTTGAGCGCCTCGCCCGCCGCCGGCCGGCCGCGTTCCGTCGGTTTTATTCTGCGCGCTCCGCTGCGGCTCGACACGCTGGGCAACTACTTTGGTCGCGTGCAACATGGCTTGCACAAGATGCTGGCCGAAGCCCGGCTCACCACTGTGTTCCTCGGCTCGGAAGACGCGCTCACGAAGGAACAGCTCGCCGGATTTTTCCCCGCCGGACACCCCTATCAAGGCGTGGTCCTGCTGGGCGAAGTCGCACCTGCGTTTGTCGAACGCCTGCGCCAGCACGAACGACGTCTCGTCATGGTCTCGGGGCGCCACCCTGGATTCTGCCATTCCGTCATCGGCAATGAACCGCAGGCGCTGCAGCAGCTCGTGCAACATCTTGTTTCGCTCGGCCATCGTCGGATTGGCTGGATCGGCGGCAATCAAGGCATGGGCCGTCACGAGATGCGCTTCCAGGCCTATGCGGCAGCGATGGCCAATGCCGGCCTGGAGGTCGAAGAGCGCACGACGTTGACCTTGCGCGAGGCTGATCGCGACGAAGGTGCCGAGGCCGCCCACCAGATGCTCGCGCGTTCCAAAGCCAGACCGGCTCGTCCGCTTCCGACGGCATTTATCTGCTACAACGGCCTGATGGCCGAAGGTGCGGTCCGCGGATTTGAGCGTGCCGGGTTCAACGTGCCCAAACATCTGAGCATCGCGGCGGCCGACGCACCCCGCACCGCGCTCAACCGCGGCCTAGCCATCACCAGCGCCGGTGCTCCCCCGGAAAAACTCGGCGAATCCGCCGGACGCCTCGTGCTCGGCAGCACCGGCGCCACCGATGA
>JBDSPT010000296.1:0-4995 GCA_039930205.1 Opitutus sp.
GGCCGAAGAATTGGCGGCGTCACCATCCGCCGCGAAATAGCCGGGCACGGTGTACGACGGTGAACCCGACTCGTGCGTGAACGTGACGTCGCAGCGGTAATCCGTGAAAGGATTCGGGGACGTGTCCGTCTCGGCGGCGAAAGGACCGGCGAGATTGAGGGTCACCTTGTGCCAGGGGTGGAGTTCGCCCGCCACGGTGACGCTCGCATTTCCGTGCGGCTGACGGGGAATATCTTTTCGGATACCGGCAGCCTGCGCGGCGGCGAGCTGGACCTGCGCCGCTTCCTTGCCCGGGTCGATCTCGGTCGGTTTTTGTTTCGGAGCGGCTGCGACGAGGGCCGCTGGCAGACAGAGCGCGAGCAGCAGACGTGCGACTACTAGAGCGAATTCAGGAATCGCGTAGCCGCGCCCGTGAGGGCGTGGACAGGCAAGTCCTTGGGCGAAAAGATCCACGCTCTCACGAGCGTGGCTACATCTTTTGTGAAATTGCTGCAATGGGTGCATCGGGATAAAACAGCGCGAGACGGAGAGGAGGGATTCAGTTCAAAGAAACCAGGGGGATGACGGGACCGGTCATTCGCTGAACTTTTTCGGGGTATCGAGATTCGCAACGCCTGCGGTGACCACCACCGGGTGGCACGTGTTGAGCAGCGCTTTCAACTCGGTCCGTACGGCGGAAAACTTCGAATCCTGGGCGAGGTTCTTCAGCTCCTGCGGGTCACTCATGTGATCGTAGAGTTCGACGCCCTGCTGGCCGAGGTCCCATTCGGTATAACGCCAGCGGTCCGTGCGGACGCTGTAGCCGGGAACCTTGCCCCGGTCCACTTGCGTGAACGCCGGATGATTCCAATCGGCCGTCGGATTCTCCAGCAAGGGACGGAGGCTCCGACCCTCCAAACCGGCGGGGGGCGTCAAGCCGGCGAGCTCCGCCAGCGTCGGATAGATATCGACCATTTCGACGATCCGCGGCGAGGGCTGGCCAGCGTTCTTCTGGTGCGGCAGGGCAATGATGAACGGCGCGCGGGCCGCTTCCTCAAAACAGGACTGCTTGAACCACAGACCGTGTTCGCCCAGCTGGTAGCCGTGATCGCTCCAGAAGACGATGATCGTGTTATCGCGCAGACCAAGCCGATCCACGGCATCGAGTACGAGACCGACCTGCGCGTCGACGAAGGAGATCGCCGCGTAATAAGCCCGCTTGCATTCGCGCGCCTGCTCTTCGCTGACTCCGCAGTAAGGCCAGGGCCGCCCCGCCAGTGCCAGCGCCGGATAATCATGCTTCGTTGCCGCGGTGATTTTCGGCAGGGTGATCGCGTCCAGCGGATAGAGGTCGAAGTATTTTTGCGGCGTGATCCAGGGGCAGTGCGGCCGGTAAAAGCCCACGGCGATAAAGAAGGGTTGATCCCGATGAGTATCCATCATCTGGATAGCTTGGGCTGCCACCTTGCCGTCGGTGTGCTGGTCGTCAGTGCCGGTCTTGTCCGCGAGGAACGCCATGGCGGCGCCCAAGCCGGCCAGCTTCGGCGTATAGTTCATGAGGTCGGGTTCGAGCGCGGTCTTGTCCCGGCCGGCCGGGTTGAATCGTTCCATCCAGGAAGCGCGGTCGTCGAGCCCGTCGGTGCCGATGTCCCCGGGATTGCCATAGTGATAGATCTTTCCCACGCGGCCGACGTAGGCGTATCCGTTGTTCCGGAACAACTGCGGCAACGTCACGACATCCGGCAGACCCTGGCGGAAATGATACTTCAGATCCATCACCCGGGTCGTATCCGGGCGCAGTCCAGTCATCATCGAGGAGCGACTCGGGCTGCACAGCGGAAACTGGCAATAGGCGCGTTGAAACACGGTTCCCTGCGAGGCGAGCCGGTCGATATTTGGTGATTTGACGAGCGGGTGGCCGTAGCAACCGAGGTCGTTGTTCATGTCGTCCACGCAGATGAACAGAACATTGGGCTTTGCGACCGGATCCTGTGGCGCGGCGTGAAGGCTGGATCGGGAAAGGGCAATCAACAGCGCGGCTGCCACCAGGACGGCGCGAGCTGAATCTTTAACGCTCATTGGAGTCATGGGATTGTTCGCGCTGGCGGTTTAGAGGGTCCATCTGCGGACCAACTCCTTGGCTGATTGGCTCAGGGCGGCTTGCTTGGCGGGGTAAATCAGAGGCGGGGTGTTCAAAGTTGTCCGGACGGAAGTAAGAAACGCTGAACTTCCAAGGCGGCTGGGCGGGGTTCAATCTGGGGGCTGATCGGGTCGTGGCACCTTAATGCCACGGGGATCGACAGGAAAAGGTGGCCCAAACGCAGCCTCGGGACAATTGGACAAGTGGGTAATTATTTGTGCAATTGCATCTGCCCGGCCGCCGGAGAAAAATAGTCCGGTGGCATTGGAGTTGAGCACTTAACGGCTACTTCGGCGGCCAGATCATTCGTACTCCCGATCGTACCCGATATAACAGCGGGAATTGTATTCCGGCACGGTCATGTGCCTTGCTCGGGGTGGAACTCGTCGAAAGCAAATCCAGCAATGATGGAGCCACGCTCGTGCGGGCGTGGACGGTCACGTGCATGAGTCCAAGGATCCACGCTCTCACGAGCGGGGTTACATCGTCGGATAGCCTTTGCGCTGAAGTTGGGCAGCCCGGCTTCGGTGCGGTCGCGATCAATCCGTCCTCCGCAATTAACGAGTCACGGCCTGGTGAGCGCCCTGAACCATTTGGCGGAATCGCGCTGGACCACCTGAAATCAGGACGTCACGCCACGAAAAATCGCCGGTATCCCGCAACGGGAACCGGCGATTCGGGTTCCGACGGCGTTACCGCCGCTGGGAGGTCGCGAGACCTTGAGGACGCGTCCCAAGCGGGAGCTTGAGTTCGACCGGGGAGGATCCGGTCTCGTTCAACTCGCCCGAGTTCGGCTTGATCTTCAAAGCGTGGAGCGTGTTTCCCTTGCCGAGGGTTGTCGCGGCATCTGCCCGCTGCGTCACCACGTAGAGATAATCTTCCTGCGGATCCAATTCGATTTGGAATGCGCTGCCCGCTCCGCGCAGGTTTAATTTTTGAATCTCGACGGGATGGAGAGGCGACGTGATGTCGTACACCGAGATGCTATTGTCGCCCGTGTTCGACACGTATGCTCGCGTGCCCTGGCAGTTGACTTTCACCCAGCACGGTGCGGCGCCGGAATCCGCCACCGACCCCTGAAACGAAATATGACCGGCGCCGTCGTAGGTGTAGACCGCGAGACGATCGATGGTCACGAGGCCAACATAAAGGATCGGCTGCTTCGGATGCATCGCGAGCCCGAGTGGCAGATGAGGCGCGGAGGAACCCACATAGGCCGCGTCTGAAGGACTTTGGGATTCCACCGGGGTCAACGTTCCCGATCCTCCCACTACAAACGTCTGCAACGCCCCGCCCAGGAACTGGGCGTCGATGGCGAGCCGCATACTCGGACTGATGGCGGCCTGTGACGGCGAACTTCCGACGGGAGCCAGGACCGTGGAGATGGGGGAACCCAGCACACCGTCGGACGAGATCGGGAGAGTGACGTAGTTGGGTTGGTTGCCCGCCGACTGGCGAGGGTCCATCGCTTTGTTAACGACCACCAGAACGTCCTTCGAAAGTCCCAGACTCACGGGATTGATTCCTCCCGAAGGGAACGGCGAGCCGATCACGGGTTGCAGCGAACCCTCGGCGTCGATGTGAAACACCGCGATGGAGTTGGAGCCGGCATTGACGGCGAACAGCAGCGATCGCTCCGGATTAACGATGATATTTTGGTCCGAATCGAAGGGCCCCAGCGCCAGCGAAGTATCGAAGATTCCTTTTCCCCCGGTTGGATACTCGGTCAGCAAGCGCAGATCCCCTTGCGTGGTCCGCTCGAACGCGAGGACGGAATTGTTTTCTGCCCGATTGCTTTCGACGTAGACGATGGCGGTGGAGGGCTTGTTGTCGGCGCGCGCGACGCTTTGCGCCCCGCATAATCCCAAGGCTCCGAGCAGAAGAACAAGGCCGCGGAAGGGGAGGTGGAGAGTTTTCATATTTTCTAGAGGTCGGGCGCACGATAATTCGCGACGGCTCGACGAAGGTGGGATGCGAGACCGAGCGTTCTATTCCAAGGTCGTGGCATTTAGTTCTAGAGCGGTTTAACTTAAACTGTAGCCGGACGCCGCCTCTTTGTCATCGCGAGGTGCGCGAAGCGCGCCGTGGCGATCCAGCTGGATTGCTTCGTCGCTGCGCTTCTCGCAATGACAGGAACTCGGCTACAGTTTTGTTCAAAAGGCTCTAGCGCATTTAGAATTGAGGTGCGGCTGCTCGTCCCAGCCGGCCATGGCGCGGTGGGCGGATCTCAGTGCGGCAATCCAGCAGGGACTTCAGATGGATCACCACGTCGCGTCGCTCCTCGTGATGACAATCTGGGAAAGTTCTTTTCCCGTTATGATCCACGCGCCGCGCTTGGTTCACCATATCGCAATGACAGATACCGGCTGTGCGTTAGACCGGATTCCTTCCCATGGTGATAAATTCTTCGGGAGAGAGGTAGCCGTCTTCGTCGCCATCCCAGCGTTCAAAATTGACGCGAGCAGCCTCGTCATCGGGTTTGCCCGCCCGAAATTCCTCCAGGCTGAGTCTGCCGTCGTGATCGACGTCCTTTCGCTTAAACAGGTCCGTTCGATTTGCTCGCGATGGCGTTCCGGTCTCCATGGGTTCGCCGTCGGCGGACGCCTTGAGCGATTTCCGATCAGCGGATGACGCGACCGATTGGTGGTAAGCGGGATTGGGTTTCGTCGGCAACGGAGCCTGGATCGCGGTCTCCCAACCCAGCAGCTCCCGCAACAGCGCGTCGCGCATGGCGGGATTTTGGTTGGCCAGGTCATGGCGCTCACCGATGTCGCTCTTGAGGTTATAGAGTTCAACCGCATGGTTCGTCGCGATTGAGCCCCAGCCGCCGTCGAGCACCCATTCCTCGTGAAAGAGGTGAAGCTTCCAGTCGCCCC
>JBDSPT010000297.1:0-9177 GCA_039930205.1 Opitutus sp.
GCCCCTTCATGCCGCCACCGTGGTCGGCGATACGGTGGGTGACCCATTTAAGGACACCTCATCCGTCTCGTTGAATCCCGTGATTAAGTTCACCACGCTCTTCGGACTTCTCGCCGTCGAGATCGCCGTAAAAATGGAGGCCGGGCTCAAACATGGTCTGGGCGTGGCGATCTTCATCGTCGGACTCGTCTTCGTGTACCGCAGCTTCTACAGCATGCGCATTCCAGTGAACCCTGGCGACGCTGACGTCGTACCGCATCAGATGCAGAAAGGCTGACCAACTCCGTCGACCGGATTGCCGGCAGGCTCGTCAAGGGCTGACCGGCAATCCATCGCGCGAGGGAAAGGGCGTACGCCGCGAGATTGCGGTTGGGCACTTCTACCAAAGCTGTGGGCGTTTCGAAATGGAAGGAAGACCTCCGCCCATCCATTCCGGCTACCCTTCAACTTGAAGTGTTCGAGACGGATTACTGGATGTCGTTACGCCGACGGCAGTTCATCGTTACAAGACCAGATCGGCCACTGTCCCTGTGGGTAGCGCTGCCTCTCCCGCTACCCTGTCATTGCGAGGAGGCCCGCCCGGCGGGACGACGTGGCAATCCAGCTGAACTCATCTTTCGATTCGTTTTAACCGCTGATCTGCGCTGATATTGCGATCTCGGATGATTCGCCTAATCGGCGAATCGCGGCGCCGGACCTCGGAGTTTGAATGTGGCACTCCGGAAAACAGGAACGAGCCGGTTCGTGGCAAGGTGTGGTCGCACTCTCTGTGCCCTCCGTTCCCCTCCACGTCCTCGGTGTTCCAAACCGAGTCATTCGATATCTAACGAGCACGAGCAAGAGAGCGACCACGGCAAACCCGGGAAGACGATCGCCGTGCAAAATTTCGTGGACTATGTATCGATGCTCGTCGGCTCGGCGTTTCTCCAGCTCATGACCTCGTTCAATCTCTTGCCGGCACCGGTGTTCATCGCTCTCGCGATCACGTTGGTCATCCTCGCCTTCGCCCTGCGCATCCGTCGTTCAACGACGCCTTGATTCATGAAGACCCTCGTTCGCCTGATTCTCCGCCTCTGCTTTGGCTTTCGGGCTTTCAACACCTCCGTGCTGAACACACCGGGACCCGTTCTCCTCGTGCCGAATCACGTGTCGTGGCTCGACTGGTTGTTTCTGGGCGCAGTGCTCAATGACGACTGGAAGTTTGTGACCTCGAGCACAACGGCCAACGCGAGCTGGCTGCACCGCCGGATGATGCTTGGTTCCCGCACGTTTCCGGTGAACATGAGTTCCGCCTACGCGGTGCGCGACATGGCCGAATTTCTTGAGCGCGGAGGCCGGCTCGTCCTCTTCGCGGAGGGCCGCATTTCCGTTACCGGAAGTCTGATGAAGCTCTTTGACGGCACCGGCTTCTTGATCCGCAAAACGAACGCGCAGGTCATCACGTGCTACCTTCGCGGCGCAAACCGCCTGCCGTGGGTGCGGCACTCTGGCTGGACTGTTTGGTTTCCACGCGTCACCGCGCATTTCAGTGAAGTGATGCGAGGGCCGGGCATGGCAACGGTGTCGCACACGATTGCCCGCCAGAAGCTCACGACCTGGCTGCGCGACCAAATGATCCGGCAGCAATTCGAAGTGGATCTCGCCCAAGGTCCCTCGAACGTCCTCTCGGCGATTGCGGAGACCGCGTCGAATATCCCACACCACATCGCGTTGGAAGACGTGAATCTGGTTCCGCTCTCCTATCGTCGGCTGATGGTCAGCGTGGAGGTCCTCGCGGGAGGCTGGCGCCACCATCTATCGTCCACGGCCGGCGACCGGGTTGGCGTGTTGCTGCCGAATGTGAACGCCCTGCCCGTGACGCTGCTGAGCCTGTGGGCCCGCCACCACGTTCCGGCGCTGCTGAACTTCTCGACCGGCCTGCCGACGATGCTTGGATGTATCCAGCTTGCGGGTATTCGCGAGATCATCACGTCACGTGCCTTCCTGGAGAAGGCCAGGCTCGATCTCACTCCGCTGACCACGGCAGGAGTTCGCATCTTCTACCTCGAAGACGTGCGTCCCACGTTGTCGCGGTGGTCCAAACTCTCGGCGCTCGCGCGTCACACGTTCTCACCCGGCGCGGGCTTCCTCGAGCTCGCGACGGTTCCCGAAGACACCGCTGTGGTTTTGTTCACCAGCGGATCGGAAGGCGTGCCGAAAGGAGTCGAACTCACCCACCGCAATCTTCTGGCCAACCTTCGCCAGGTGGCCGCCGTGATTGATCTCAGTGACGACGATCGCTTCTTCAACACGCTGCCGCTTTTCCACAGCTTTGGACTCACCGCCGGCACGCTCTTTCCCCTCGTGCGCGGCTGCTACACGTTCCTGTATCCATCTCCCCTGCACTACCGCATCGTCCCCACCATGGTGTATGATCGACAGTGCACCGTGCTCATGGGGACGAATACCTTCCTCAACGGCTACGCGCGGAAAGCCCATGCCTACGATTTCAATTCGGTCCGCTACCTGATGGCCGGCGCCGAGAAGGTGCAAACGGCGACCTTCGAGACGTGGGCTCGCAAATTCGGCGTGCGGATCCTCGAGGGCTACGGCGCGACCGAATGCAGCCCGGTGCTCAGTCTCAACACTCCGATGGAACCGGGAGTCGGCAGCGCGGGGCGACTGTTGCCCGGAATCGAGCATCGGCTGGAGCCGGTCGAAGGGGTGACGGATGGCGGGCGTCTGTTCGTGCGCGGTCCGAACGTGATGAAGGGATACCTCAACCGGGACGCCAACGCCCGGTTTCAGGCGCTCAACGGCTGGTACGACACCGGCGACATCGTGCACGTCGATGACAACGGCTTCATCCATATTCGCGGACGGATGAAACGCTTCGCCAAGGTGAGCGGGGAAATGGTGAGCCTGACCGCGGTCGAAGATGCTCTCGCTGGTGCCTTCCCACAGTTCGGGTTGCGTTGCCACGTCGCGGTGATCAGTCGTCCGGATGACGACAAAGGCGAGGTGCTCGTAGCGGTGACCAACGAGCCGCGTATTCACCTCGCCGATATCCGCGCGGCGATCCGTGCGAAAGGCCTCAGCAATCTCGCGGCTCCTCGTGAGGTGCGGGTTGTCCCATCGATTCCGAAACTCGGGACCGGCAAAACCGACTACCGCGAACTCGAAAACTCCCTGCGAGCGGAAGCCAGCTCCGCCGCCGCTTGAGCGGTGACCCGCGGCCGGATTCGATCTCGGGATCATGGCTGGCCATCGAAGCCTCAACGGGATCGACAGCTGTCTCATCCAAGGTTCCGATGACGGCAAGGTCTCCATCGAACGAACCAAAGTCGCAGGCATGACCGGCCATATCACGATTCCGGCGACGCACACCTTCATCATGCGCCATCGAACCGCCCTCCGGCAAACGTTTCACATCCTCCGCACCGGCGCGTTTGCACCGCGTCAGTCCGCCCGCTCCACCGGCTCAATCAGTGGGGCGCGTTCGCGATGAAGCCGGCTTCCACCACGCCGGAGGGCCTGCTCGTCAACGACCTTCATTCGGCCCTGAATCCGACGCAGGTGGCGCAAATCGTCGAGCCGTGTGGCGTCGATGAAATCGTGGCGGTCGTCCGTGCAGCCAGAACCGCCAACGCCGCACTTTCGATCTGCGGCGGCCGACACGCGATGGGCGGACAACAATTTGGGACCGGTACCTGGCTGATCGATTTACGACGCCACTGCCGTGTATCCCGTTTCGACGTACCGCGCGGATTGATCACCGCTGAATCGGGCATTCAATGGCCCGCAATCGTCGCCGCCTGTCGAACGCACGAAAAGCTGGGACAGCCCGTCTGGAGCATTCGTCAGAAACAAACCGGAGCCGATCGTTTGTCCTTGGGCGGCGCCTTGTCGGCCAACGTCCACGGCCGCGGTTTGCGTTTGCCACCGATGGTCGAAGACGTGGAAAGCTTCACGATGGTCGACGCGGAAGGTGACGTGCTGACGTGCAGTCGCGGTCAAAACGTCGAGCTTTTTGGCCTCGTGATTGGTGGCTACGGATTGTTTGGAATCATCGCCGATGTCACGCTTCGCCTGGTGCCCCGGGTGAAAGTCGAGCGGCGGGTCGAAATCCTGACGCTCGACCAGCTCGTGCAGGTACCGGAGCAACGCGACACCCGCGACTGGCTGTTTGGCGATTTTCAGTACTCGATCGACGAGACATCACCGGACTTTTTGCACCGCGGCGTTTTTTCCGCCTACCATCGGATCAGCGAGGACGCCGTGATGCCAGCAGAGCAGAAGCAGCTGCACGAACAAGACTGGGCGCGGCTCATTCATCTCGCGCATACCGACCGCGCAAAAGTGTTTCAGGAGTATGCCGGCTACTACCTCTCCACGCACGGTCAGCGTTACTGGAGCGATACGCATCAACTCAGCACGTATTTGGATCACTACCACGTCGGTTTGGACGAACGACTCGGCGCGGCGCACCGCGCCAGCGAGATGATCAGCGAGTTGTACGTGCCACGGGCGAGTCTGACCGCATTCATGAGCCGTGCGTCCGATTACCTCCGGACGGCAAAGATCCCGGTGATTTACGGCACGATTCGACTGATCGAGCGGGACAACGAAACCTTCCTCGCGTGGGCCCGTGAGCCGTGGGCCTGCGTGATCTTCAACTTACACGTCGACCACACTCCGTCTGGAATCGCCCACGCGGCTGACGCATTTCGCATGCTCATCGATTTCGCGCTGGAGCTGAGCGGCAGCTACTTTCTCACCTATCACCGTTGGGCGAGGCGCGATCAAGTCGAGCGCGCTTACCCGCGTTTTCAGCAGTTTCTGGAGCGCAAAGACCGCTTTGATCCCGGGCACCGCTTTCAAAGCGACTGGTGGCGTCACCATCGAGATCTGTTCGCTCGCGCATGAGCATCCACGAACCCGCCACGCTGGTGACTGACGTGTTGCTCGCTGCCGTCGCGGCGTTCCTCGCCGATCGGTTGGGCACCTGCAATGGATCGGCCCAAAGGTGGTTCAAGGTCGCGCTCAACCTCTCGGCCGTCTCGGCGGTGGTGGGCGGTACCTATCATGGATTTGGACCCAACGTCTCGACGGGCGCCGCGGCAATCTGGTGGAAGGCCACGCTGGTGAGCCTCCATCTGGTCAGCGCGGCCCTGGCGTTGAGCCTGGTTTTCGAAGTCTCGGCGAGCCAGCGGAGACGAATCTGGATCGGGTTAATCGCGCTGAAGTTCGCGGTTTTCACGGTTATCACGTTCACGAAACCCATCTTCCTGGTCGCAATCGCGGACTACGGTACATCGATGATGGCCTGGTTCGTGGCGGCGTGCGTCGGGCGCCATTTGTGGCGCAGCGCGATGTTTGCCGGCATCGGACTTTCGCTGGTCGCGGCAGCGGTGCAACAGTTCCGCTGGGCTCCCTTTCATGGGTTCAACCACAACGATCTCTACCACGTGATTCAAGCGGTGGCGTTCATTGCGTTGTATCGCGCAGCCCGGAAACTTTCCCCGGTTCCACAATGATCGTTGCAACCTTTTCCGACTCGCGTGCGACTATGATGTGATGCGCCTCCGACTCGACCTCGTCCCGACTCTCGTACTTTCCGGCCTGATCACTGCCACGACCTACGCTGTCGAACAGGTTCGAACGGGCACCGTCGCGCAGAGCTACGCACAGCTGTGTGCGAGTTGCCACGGCGACAAGCTCCAGGGTGGTTCGGCGCCGTCGATGCTCGACGAGGTCTGGGCGCACGGTGGCGATGACCCCGCCCTCGCCCGCAGTATTCACGACGGCTATCCCGAAAAAGGCATGCCGCCGTGGTCAGCCACGCTGTCGAACGAACAGATCCGGGCCTTCGTCATCTTCATTCGCGAACAACGCGCGGTCGCGACCCGGGCCGCGACGACCTACTCGAAACCGCAGAACGACGTCACCGTCGCGAGCGAACTTCACCGCTATCGCCTGCAGACATGGGTCGAGGGCGTGACGGAACCCTGGTCGCTCGCGTTTCTACCGGATGGTGGCGCCCTCGCGACGGAGAAACGGGGCAACTTGATTCAGATCGCGAAAGGTGCGCGCACCGGCAAAGCGATCACCGGCATTCCGGAGGTCGATCACGACAGCCAGGCGGGACTCTTCGACGTGGTGCTCCATCCGGACTATGCGAAGAATGGCTGGATTTACCTCTCCTACAGCGACCCGCAGAAAAATGCGGAGGGGCGGGCCGTCGCGCTCACGCGCATCATCCGCGGACGAGTGCGCGGCGGTGCCTGGGTGGACCAGCAGACGATCTTCCAGGCCCCCCTTGAGGTGTATCCAAACGCTGGAGGCGTACATTTTGGGGGCCGGATCGTGTTCGACGGAAAGGGCCACATCTTCTTTTCGATCGGCGAACGCGGACGCGGACCGAACGCGCAGAACCTCGCCGTGCCGATGGGTAAAATCCATCGCTTGAACGACGACGGATCCGTCCCTGCGGACAACCCGTTCGTGCACGACAAATCTGCCGTACCCTCCATCTGGAGCTACGGACATCGCAATCCCCAGGGTCTCGCGCGCAATTCCGCCACGGGCGAACTCTTCGATGCAGAACACGGCCCGCGCGGCGGCGATGAGATCAATCTGATCCGCCCCGGGCTGAACTACGGCTGGCCGGTGATCACCTACGGAATGAATTACGACGGCACGCCGATGACGGATCTGGTGGCGAAAGATGGCATGGAGCAGCCGGTGACCTATTGGACCCCTTCGATCGCGGTATGCGGGATCAATTATTATTCCGGAGATCTCTTTCCCCAATGGAAAAATAATCTGTTCGTTGCTTCTCTGGCCGCAGAGGAACTTCGCCGACTTGAGATCAAAGACGGCCTCGTCGTTTCGCAGGAAGTGTTGTTCAAGTCGCTTGGTCGGATCCGCCACGTGATTGGCGGGCCGGATGGTGCACTGTACGTGCTGCTGCCCGAGCGGATCGCGCGACTGTCGCCAGCGGAATAGAAGGGGTGGAGGGCGCCAGGGGATTACGAGGAGTTGTGCCCACCGCTCGACATTCGCTGTCCGTAAACCACGCTCCGCCCGATGAAATTCCGTCTGGCCGCATTCGCCTTGGTTGCGTCAGCTCTTCCGTTGGACGCGGCGGACGTCGCGTTCGCCCAATGGCTGACGACCTTCACGGACACTTGGGTGCGGAACGATCCCGAGGTCGCCACACAGGCCCAGTACTTTTCCGGTGACGAACAGGACACGCTCGATCGTCAACTCTCGCCGATCACCGATGCAGCCCGTGCGGCGCGCGTGGCCGAAGCGCGGCGCGGCCTGGCCGAGTTGAAAAACTTCGATCAGGCGGCGTTCGACGAGACTCAACAGATCTCGGCCGCGATGCTCGCCTGGCAACTCGACGACTTGGTTCGCACGGACGAATTCGCCGAATATGATTTCGTGTTCCAGCAGTTCCGGGGTTTGCAGGTCCAGCTGGTCAGTTTCCTCAGCCAAACACACCCGATCCGGCGGGCCCGTGACGTTGAGAACTACCTGACGCGTCTGGAGCTCGTCGCGCCGTTGATGGACGAGGGCATTCGTCAGGCGAAGGACCGAGCCTCGCGCGGATTTATCCCGCCTGATTTCATCCTCCGATCGACGATTGCACAATTCGACCGCTTCCTCGCCGATGCTCCGCGGCAGAATGTGCTCACGGCCTCACTCGACGAGCGCGCCGGAAAACTTTCGGAGATCTCCGCCATCGATCGCGCGAAGTACGTCGCGCAAGCCGAGAAGGTCGTCGGCGACGCGATCATTCCGTCTTTCGAGCGAGCCCGTGCCCTGCTCCAGCAGCAACTTCCGCTCGCCACCCCTGAAGCCGGCGTGTCCCGGTTGAAAGGCGGTGACCGCGCCTACGCGAACAGCCTGCGCCGACTCACGACAACCGATCTGACCGCGCAGCAGATTCACGAGATCGGCTTGAAGGAAGTTGCACGCATCGAAGCAGTAATCGACGGGTTGTTACGAGACCTCGGATACAAGCAAGGTTCGCTCAAGGAGCGGACGGAAAAGCTGGAGGCGGATTTGCAGCCCGTGTCCCAACCTGATCCGCGACCAGCACTGCTCGCACGCTACGAGTCAATCATGCGCGATGCCGAGAAGCGCGCGGAACTGCTGTTCGACCTGCGTCCCAAGGCGCCCGTCGAAGTCCGCCGCGAGCCGATGTTCACGGAAAAGAGCGCAGCGGCCCACTACACCGCCCCCGCCCGCGACGGATCTCGCCCCGGCATCTTCTGGGCTCCGTTGCCCGGACCGACGTTTGAGATCAGTCGCATGCGCACCCTCGTTTATCACGAGGCGGTACCCGGTCATCACTTTCAGGTCGCGCTGCAAAAGGAATTGCCCGACCTGCCCCGGTTCCGGGGAGATCGGATTTTCGGATTCATTTCCGCCCATGGAGAGGGTTGGGCGTTGTACGCCGAGCAACTCGCGGCGGAGAGCGGCTGGTACGAGGGCGACGCGGTGGGTCGGCTGGGGCAACTGGGCGACGAACTCTTCCGGGCCCGTCGGTTGGTGGTGGATACCGGCCTGCACGCGATGCACTGGACACGGCAGCAAGCGATCGACTTCGGCATCAAGCCGTCCGAGGTGGAACGCTACGTCGTTTGGCCGGGCCAGGCCTGTTCCTACAAAATCGGAATGCTAAAACTCCTGGAGTTGCGCGCCAAAGCCCGGCGCGAGTTCGGTGACCAGTTTTCGCTGAAGGAATTTCACAACGTCGTACTCCGCGCCGGTTCCGTCCCGCTGACCGTGCTGGAACAAGTGATCGACCGTTATATCGCGGCGAAGAAAAATTCCTGAGCTGTGCCGGTGCCCGGCACGCCGCCCTTTGACGGATCGATGCTGATGTCCAAGAGTGGCTTATCTTAAACCGCAACCGGACGCTCCCTCACTGTCATCGCGAAGTGCACGCCGCGCGCCGTGGCGATTCACTGGATTGCTTCGTCGCTCGCTGCTCGCAATGACCGGCGTCGGCGGCCGATTGGTTTAAAATTTTATCATCACATGGTTGATCTCGACGCCTATCTCGCTCGCATCGGATATTCGGGTACGCGCGAGCCCGGCCGGGCAACGCTGGCAGAGGTACACCGACTGCATGCGCGCACCATTCCCTTTGAGAATCTGGACATTCTGCTTGGACGCGCGGTC
>JBDSPT010000298.1:0-3018 GCA_039930205.1 Opitutus sp.
TCGGCGTCGTCGAGGCGAGTCGTGTGGTCTGAGTCTGACGATTTGCCGGGGTTGGTGGTGGATCAGTTTGGGACAGTTTTGGTGGTACAATTGCAGTCGCTTGCCATGGAGCGTCTGTCAGGACTGATCGGAGATGTACTGACACAGGTACTACAGCCGACTGAGATCATCTTCCGCAACGATGCGCCGATCCGTCGATTGGAGGGCTTGCCACTCGAGGTGCACACACACTCCGGAAAGGCGTGGGAAGCACGTTGGATGACGATCGATGGCTTTGAGTACTGGCTCGATCTTCAGCATGGCCAGAAGACCGGCTTTTACCTGGATCAGCGCGTGCAACACCGCGTGGTCGCCAGCTATTGCCGCGGTAAACGCGTCCTCGACGCATTCTGCAACCAGGGACCGTTCGCGTTGCACGCGGCCAGGGCAGGCGCGGCGCACGTACTCGGCCTCGACAGCGCGGAAGACGCGGTCTGTGCTGCGCGACAGAATGCCGA
The DNA here is from genome assembly GCA_039930205.1 of Opitutus sp. Lineage (GTDB taxonomy): Bacteria > Verrucomicrobiota > Verrucomicrobiia > Opitutales > Opitutaceae > Opitutus. The sequence continues at coordinate 498 of JBDSPT010000298.1, forward strand.
ACGTAACGCCGTTTCTGTTTCGTTCGACGTCGTCAATGTATTCGACTGGCTGAACGATCCGTCTCGGTCGTCAGAACCGCAATGGGACGTAATCGTGCTTGATCCGCCGCCGTTCGCCAAATCCAAGAGTGCGCTCGAAGGCGCGTTGCGCGGGTACAAAGATATCAATCTCCGCGCGATGCAACGGCTCACGCCGGGGGGCATCCTGGTGACTTACACCTGCTCGCACCACATGCACGATGCTGAGTTGAGAAACGTGCTGGCGGAAGCCGCGGTCGATGCGAAGCGGAAGGTTCGGGTGCTGGAATATTGTCACCAGCCTGCCGATCATCCGGTGCTCGTTACCATGCCGGAAAGCGAATACCTGCGTGGGTATATCGTTCGCGTTGACTGAGCCGTTCGGAAAAGCGCGGCGGAGATGAACGTGTCACGGCTCTCTTGATACGTGTCCGTCGCGGGTGCGCGTGGACTATCGCAGGGACTTCTCGAGCTCGCGACGCATTGCTTTCATGGAATCGAGCGTTTTCTGCAGCTCTTCCTTTTCCTCTTTCGTTGGCGCCTGGGCGATCGCTTCGATCATGTCCCGTTCTTCTTCCATCATGGCGACACGTTCTTTGGCAACCGATGAACGGTCAGAGCTCGACTGTCCGCCGAAAATCGCGAGCGCTTTCGAGACCTTGGGCCCATTCAGCGCTTCGTCGAGCGGTGTCGGTTTCGCGTTCTTCTTCTCGCGAGCAATTTCCTGATTCTGCTGCTCAAGCTGCCTATCCAGCTCCGTGACGCGGCCTTTCCTCACTTCGACTTTTGGTAACACTTTCGCCGCTTCCGGCTGAGCGGGAGCGTTCGGTGAAGCCCCACCCGCGCTTGCAACCGGTGCTGCAGTGGAGGAAACGGGAGACGGAGATTTTTGCGGATTTGGCGTCGTGCGCACCGACGATTCCCCCGTGGCTTTCTTGCGAGCGTGCTCGGCAAGTCGTGCCTGGATTTCTTCCTTGGTGGCCTGCTTCTTCGGCGCGTCTTCTGCCGCCGTGGCCGTGAGGCTGACCAATCCCGAACACATCACCACCGTCAGGATACGAGCGTTCATAGTTTGTGGGACGAACCGTACCGTGCGACTCAGTCGTGTCGAGGTGCGACTCGGCTCCCCCAAATACGGACGTCTTTCGGCCGTTCGTGTTCCCGAGAGACGAAAGAGGGCCGGTCAAATTGACCGGCCCTCAAGATCAGACGGATCGCAAACTCAAAGCCCCTTCATCTTGCCGCCGTAGATGGCGGTACTGCCGAGTTCTTCCTCGATGCGAAGGAGTTGATTGTACTTTGCGACACGATCGGTGCGGCAGAGTGAACCCGTTTTGATTTGGCCCGCATTGGTCGCGACGGCGATGTCTGCAATAGTAACGTCTTCTGTCTCTCCGGAACGATGGCTGATGACCGCGGTATAACCGGCTTCCTTTGCCATCTCGACCGCATCGAATGTTTCGGTGAGGGAACCGATTTGGTTCACCTTCACGAGGATCGAATTGGCTGTTCCCGTTTCGATGCCTTTTTTCAGGAACGCCGTGTTTGTCACGAAGAGATCGTCACCCACGAGCTGCACGCGATCGCCGATGGCGTCGGTCAACTTTTTCCAGGTAGTCCAATCGCCCTCGGCGCAACCGTCTTCGATGGAGATGATCGGGTATTTGCTGGTGAGTTTGCGGTAAAACTCGACCATTTCATCTCCAGAAAGCACGGCCCGGGATGACTTTTTGAATACGTAGCTCTTCTTCTCTTTGACGTAGAATTCTGAAGCCGCCACGTCGAGAGCGAGGTTGATCTCTTTGCCGAGTTTGTAGCCGGCGTTCTTCACTGCCAGGGCAATGGCGTCTAACGCGGCTTCCGTGGACTCGAGCTTCGGGGCGAAACCACCTTCGTCGCCCACGGCGGTAGCGAGCCCCCTGTCTTTCAGAACCTTCTTCAAAGAATGGAAAACTTCACAGCCCATCCGAAGCGCTTCGGAGAACGACTTCGCGCCCGTAGGCATGATCATGAACTCTTGAAAATCGATGGGAGCATCGGAATGAGCGCCACCGTTCATGATGTTCATCATCGGGACGGGCAGAACTTTGGCATTTGGTCCACCGAGGTACTTGTAGAGCGGCTGACCGACGGCTGCAGCTGCGGCTTTCGCGATGGCCATGGACACTCCCAGAATCGCGTTCGCGCCCAACTTGGACTTGGTAGACGTACCATCGAGCTTGATCATCGCAGCGTCGACGCCGATCTGGTCCAGCGCATCGAAACCGATCAACGCAGGCGCGATCTTCGATTTTACATTGGCGACTGCCTTGAGCGTTCCCTTGCCGCCGTAACGAGCCTTGTCGCCATCGCGGAGCTCGATTGCCTCGTGTTCGCCAGTCGACGCTCCGGAAGGGACCGCAGCGCGGCCGAAGGCGCCGCAGGCGAGTTTGACGTCAACCTCGACGGTCGGATTACCGCGAGAGTCGATGATTTCACGGGCTGTGATGACAGTGATGGTGGT
>JBDSPT010000299.1:0-5427 GCA_039930205.1 Opitutus sp.
ACGGCACCTCCCGCCGCTCGAAAGTCTGGGACGTGCAACTGAAGTAAGTGCCTTCGTGTAGCGGCGCGCACCTCACGTCGCGCGTTCCGAGATCTCCGCGAACTGTCCGCTAATCGTCGCCACGGGAATCCTGACTGAGTACGTCTCTTGTTCGTTTGTCAGCCCGTCTAGCCCGCAACTCTGGCCCACTTGGTCCGTCCCCAGTTCTGGCCCTCACTCGTTTCCCCTCATGAAGTCACTCCTCACATCCTGCCTTCTCGCAGGTGTCGCCTCCGCCGCGTTCGCCGGGACTGCCCCTAAGCTGCCCCACCTTGAACCACGCGGCGCCACGCGCCAGTTGATCGTCGATGGTCAGCCGTTCCTCGTGCTCGGTGGCGAGCTCCACAACTCAAGCTCCACCAGTCGCACCTTCATGCAGCCGGCATGGCCGCGGCTCGCGGAGATGAATCTTAACACCGTCCTCGCCGCGGTGCCGTGGGATGTCGTCGAGCCCGCCGAAGGGAAGTTCGATTTCACTCTGGTCGACCAGCTGATTGAAGACGCGCGCGCCCAGAAACTGCGCCTCGTGCTGCTCTGGTTCGGCAGTTGGAAAAATGGGTTCAGTCATTACGTGCCCGAATGGGTGAAGCGCGACGCCGTGCGATTCCCTCGCGCGCGCATCCGCGCGGGAACGGTCGAAATTCTTTCCACCTTCAGCGAGGCGAACGTCGCCGCGGACGCGAAGGCCTTCGCCGCGCTGATGCGCCATGTTCGCCAGGCCGACGACCAGGCTCATACCGTCGTGATGGTCCAGGTCCAAAACGAAGTGGGCCTGCATGGTGACACCCGGGATCGGCATGCCGCGGCGGATACGGCGTTCAACCAACCGGTTCCGCGTGAACTGATCGACTTCCTGACCTCGCATCGTGAAACGCTCCTGCCGGAATTTCGCGCCGTATGGCAGACGAGCGGATTCAAAACGAGCGGCAGTTGGGCGGAGATTTTTGGTCGCAGCCCAGCCGCCGACGAAGCGTTCATGGGCTGGCATTATGCGCGGTATGTCGACCGCGTCGCTGCCGCTGGCAAGGCAGAGTACGCGCTCCCGGTGTTTGTGAATGCCTGGATCGTTCAACTCGCCGACGAAATACCCGGCGACTATCCGTCGGGCGGACCACAGGGCCATATGCTGGATCTCTGGCGGGCCGGCGCACCGCACATTGATCTGCTCTCACCGGATATCTACCGGCCCACGTTTACGGACATCTGCGCGGAGTTCACGCGGTCGGGAAACACCTTGTTCGTGCCTGAATCACGCGGCGGTGCGATGGGCGCCGCGAATGCGTTTGCCGCCATCGGACGCTTCAACGCGATCGGCTACTCGCCCTTCGGCATCGATGCCGAACCCGAGGCCGGCAACAGCCCCATTCGTTTCGCCTACGACGTACTGCGGCAACTCTCGCCGCTCATTCTCGAGCATCAGGCCAAGGGCACGATTTCCGGAGTCCTGCTCACCACCCAGCATCCCTCGGAAAAGATCGCGCTCGGCGGCTACCTTCTTCGCGCCGCCATTCTGCCCGAGCGACGCACGAACCAAACACCCGAGCGTGGCTCCGGACTGATGCTGGCGATCGGACCCGACGAGTTCCTCGTCGCTGGCAGCGACCTGCAGGTGTCGTTCGCGACGGAGACCACAGACGAAACGGTCGCACTGGCCACCGTTGAAGAAGGCGTTTTCTCGAACGGGCAGTGGGTTCCCGGTCGTCGTCTCAACGGCGACGAGATCATGCTGTCCTACGATGTGCCCGCCCTGGTTGCCGCCCACCAAACCGGCACGGGACTGCGATTCTCCGGAACCAAGCCGACGATTCAACGCGTGAAACTCTATCGCTTCCGATGAACTTCCGTTCGACTTTTTTCGTTTCATTTGTCGCCGCGCTTTTCTTCACGGCCTCCCTTTCTTCGAACGCCTTCGCCGCAACGGTGAACGTTCGCGATCACGGCGCCAGAGGTGACGGCATCACCTTAGACTCCCCGGCCATCAACGCAGCGATCGAGGTCGCCGAGCAATCCGGTGGTGGCACGGTTCTCCTTCCTGCCGGCCGGTATCTCAGCTTCTCCATTCGCTTGCAGAGCAATCTCACCCTCCAGTTCGAGGCCGGCGCGGTGCTCGTGGCCGCAGAACCTTCCGCTGCACCGGGCCACTATGATGCCGCCGAACCCAACCAACACACGCAGTATCAGGATTTTGGCCACAGCCATTGGCGGAACAGCCTGATCTGGGGCATCGATCTCGAAAACGTCTCGATCATCGGCCCGGGGTTGATCGACGGGACCAAGGGTCTGACGCGTTTTGGTCCGCCCGGCCGGCGCGATGGACCGGCCACGACCTCGCCTTCAGCCGACGCTCCCGCGTCTCCGCCCAATCCCCCCGGTGGCGCGTTCTCCCGCGACATGACCGGCCTCGGCAACAAGGCCATCGCGCTGAAGAACTGCCGCAACGTCACGCTGCGCGATGTCTCGATCCTAAACGGGGGGCACTTTGCCCTCCTCGCCACCGGCGTGGATCAGCTCACGCTTGATAACCTTAAAATCGATACGAACCGCGACGGGTTCGACATCGACGCCTGCCGCAACGTCCATATTTCCAATTGCACGGTCAACGCTCCGCACGACGACGCCATCGTGCTGAAGAGCAGCTTTGCCCTCGGTACCGCGCGCGCGACGGAGAACGTCACGATCACAAACTGCGCCGTCAGCGGCTATGATATCGGCTCGGTGCTGAACGGCACTTATCTGCGCACCATGGAACGTGCGCCGGATCGCGATGGACCGACCGGTCGAATCAAGTTCGGCACGGAGTCGAATGGCGGATTCCGCAACATCGTCATCGCGAACTGCACGTTCGAGCGGTCACGGGGACTCGCGCTCGAAACCGTGGACGGCGGCGACATCGAAGACGTGGTGATCACAGGCATTACCATGCGCGAGGTCACCAATTCGCCGATCTTCATCCGGCTCGGCCATCGCGCACGGGGACCGGCGGGAACACCGGCGGGCCACCTACGTCGCATTAAAATCAGCCACGTCACCGTCCACGATGCCGATGGCCGCTTTCCCATCCTGCTCGCTGGTTTGCCGGATCACCCGATCGAGGACGTCACGCTAACCGACATCGACGTAGTGTCCCGCGGCGGCATCTCGATGGAGCAGGTCGCTCAACAACCGGCCGGGCTCGTCAACGCGTTTTTCCTCCGCGGCACCGAGCCAGGCATCACGGGCCCACGTGACGCATGGGACGTCCCCGAGCGGGCAGCTGCGTATCCAGAACCCAGTATGTTCGGCTTGTTGCCGGCCGCCGGCCTGTACGCGCGGCACGTCGCGCGGCTTTCGCTGCGGGATATCGCCGTGAGCTTCACGCAACCCGATGCCCGCCCCTTTGCCGTGCTCGACGACATTGACGGCGTCACGTTTGAAAATGTGAACCCAACCACCTCCCACGCGCCCAGGCTCGTGCTCGATCGCGTTCACCATTTCGAGACTCACCGCAGCTTCGACCTCCCTGATATACAGCTCGAAACCGTCGATCATCGCACGCTGTAGATCCACCCCCACTTCCTTCCGCCCCCATCCTCGACCCATGACGAACCCCCTCGCCCAAACTCGTCTCCCACCCCTCGCCACTTGGCGGACCGCGGTCGCGCTCCTCGCCGCGACGACGCTGAGTGCCCTCAGCTTTGCCGCCGAACCAGCCACTCCGATCGACGTCCCGATTGGATGGCTGGGCGGAACCCCGGCGCCTGTTTCGACCGGCGTGAGCTTCGGCGTTCCTTCACTCCGAGGCGCGGTTCAGAAAACGGATCGCTTGGTGCTCGCGACCGCAGACGGCAGGGAGCTGCCCACGCAAACCTGGCCGCTCGCGTATTGGCCGGACGGATCCATCAAGTGGACGGGGGTCGCGACCGTCGCCGGCCCGGAACTCACGGGAGGAATTCGGCTCGCGCGCGCGCAGACCGGCACCCCGCTCCCAAACTCGCCCGCGATCAAAATCAATCGCAGCGATACGACCTTCGAGATCGACACCGGCCGCATCCAGGTTCGCGTGCCCAAGGGCGCGACTGAACTCGCCGGCCGCGAAATCATCCGCTCGATCGTCGTGGACGGGCGCGAGGTGGCACGCGGCGGACGGCTCGTGGGCATTGCGCAGAACGGCCCCGACGGCGAACCCACCGACACCCCTGCCCGCGAGTCACTCGAATCCCGCGTCGATCGCGTGACGCTCGAGCAGTCAGGCCCGGTCCGCGCCGTGGTGAAGATCGAGGGCGTTCATCTCGGGGCCAAATCCCGCCGCGCCTGGTTGCCATTTGTCGTGCGTCTCTACTTCTACGCGGGACAGGATTCGATCCGGCTCGTGCACACGTTTTTCTTCGACGGAGACGACAACCGCGACTTCATCCGCGGCCTCGGGCTCACCTTCGCGGTGCCGATGCGCGAAGAGATTCAAAACCGCCATGTCCGCTTCTCCGGCGAGAACGACGGACTTTGGTCCGAGCCGATTCAACCGATGATCGGTCGCGGCGGTCGCTTTGTCGCCAAACCCGGCACGGTGACGAGCGAGCCCCGCTCGGGCGTCGACGTGTATCCCCAGCAGGTCGAAGGTCAGCGCGTGCCGAACCGCGCCGAAGTCGATGCACGCGGCAACGGCCTGCTCACCGATTGGGCCGTGTGGGACGACTTTAAACTCGTCCAGCCCAACGCCGACGGATTCACAATCTACAAACGTACGAATCCTGAAAGCGTGTGGCTGCACGCGGGCGCCGGCCAACGCGCCTCAGGTCTCGTTTTTGTGGGTGATGTGAGCGGCGGCCTCGCCGTGAGTGTGAAGAATTTCTGGCAATCGCATCCCTCCTCGCTCGAGGTCCGCCATGCGGGCAGCGGTGCGGCCGAACTCACCGCCTGGCTTTGGTCGCCGGATGCGCCGGCGATGGATCTCCGTCATTATGATACGCGGGCACACGGACTCGAAGCGGTTTATGAGGACGTCCAACCCGGCTTTAGCACGGCGCACGGAGTCGCCCGGACGAGCGAGCTCACGCTCTTCCCCACCGCTGGCGTTCCGAGCAAAGCGGATACCGCCCTACTCGCGCAGGTGGGCGCCGCGCCGCCGGTGCTCGTCTGCACGCCCCAGTACCTTCACGACGCGGAGGCGTTTGGCCACTGGGGCCTGGAAGATCGCTCCACCCCCGTGAAGACCGCGATCGAGGACCGACTCGCACGCACGTTGAATTTCTATCTCACGCAACCCGAGCAGCAGCGCTGGTATGGGTTCTGGGATTTCGGCGACGTAATGCACTCGTATGATGACGAGCGTCACACCTGGCGCTACGATCTCGGAGGCATGGCGTGGGCGAATTCTGAACTCGGGCCCGACATGTGGCTGTGGTACAGTTT
>JBDSPT010000300.1:0-3866 GCA_039930205.1 Opitutus sp.
GATCAATCGCAAGGCTTCGCGTTGAATTCCAGAGTTCTCGGTGGGCACCGCACCGGCCGAATCCGCCAACTCCGTACCCATCACGCGCGTGGTAACGGCGAAATCTGACACCCACACCACCAGCACCACCAGCAGTCTGCGATGATCGTTATTCATGCACCAAAGGGTTACGCTGACCCACGCATAGAAACCCACATTCAACGAATGGCCAGTCCGGACACACTATTCCATCGTGCGACGTACCTCGGAGCGCGCTTTGCAATTCGCTCAGGATCAACTGCGTTTTCTCCTCACGATCGAGCGGACCATTTTCCGCACGGAAACACATCCATTCGTTTCATGGTCTTCACCATTGACGGGCCAGATGGGTTGCCTGACAGATGTTTTCGCTCACGTTGGCGTGGGCGGGTTTCAGCCCGCACTGCGTTGCCGCCTCGTTCCCCTACATGCGATTTCTGTTTACTCCTAGCTTGGTGCTCGCCGCAACTGCGGTATCCGGAGCTCTCGCCGCACCGATCGATTACAATCGCGATGTCCGTCCGATCATCGCGGAAAACTGTTATCAGTGTCACGGGCAGGATGCGGAGGCGCGGAAAGGCAAGCTGCGGCTGGACACGAAAAAAGGACAGGCGAAAGACGGCATCATCGTCGCGGGCGAACCAGACGACAGTGAACTCATCGGGCGTATCTTTTCCACGGATAGCGAGGAACGGATGCCGCCCGAGGAGTCGCACCGAACGCTCAACGACGTTCAGAAGGAAACACTCCGCCGCTGGATTGCAGAAGGAGCTCCCTTTGCGGAGCATTGGGCCTTCACGGCTCCGCAAGCGGCGCCGTTACCCGAAGTGAAGAATGAATCATGGGCCCGCGGACCGATCGATCGTTTCGTTTTGGCGCGCATCGAAAAGGAGGGTCTTACCCCGGCCCCCGAGACCGAACCCGAGCGATGGCTCCGACGAGTGACGTTTGATTTAACGGGACTGCCGCCGACCCTTGCGGAGATTGCGGCAATCCAGCAGGACCGCTCGAAACGCGCTTACGAGGGAGTGGTCGATCGGCTGCTGGCCTCGCCGAGATATGGAGAACGCATGGCCGCCGACTGGCTCGACATCGCGCGCTACGCCGACACTCACGGTTACCAAATGGACCGACCGCGCGCGATGTGGCCGTACCGGGATTGGGTGATCGGCGCTTTTAATCGGAACCTGCCGTACGACCAGTTTCTCACGGAGCAGCTCGCGGGAGACTTGTTGCCCGAAGCCACGCGTGACCAACATTTGGCTACGGCGTTCAACCGACTCCACGCTCAAAACGAGGAGGGAGGGATCGTCGACGAGGAGTACCGTGTGGCGTATGTGAACGACCGTGTCGTGACCTTCGGCACGGCAGTGCTTGGGCTGAGCTTCGATTGCACGCGTTGCCACGACCACAAATTCGATCCGTTGACCCAAAAAGATTTCTATTCTCTGTCGGCATTTTTCCAAAACATCGATGAAAACGGGGCCATTCCGTACAAGGAATTCTCCGACATCATGCCCACGCCGGTGCTGAAACTCCCGGACCCTGCGGCAAGTAAACATCTGACCGAGATTCAACACCGCGTGGCCACAGCCCAGTTGGCACTCACCGCGTCACGCAAGGCCGCGAAAAAAGATTTTCAGATTTGGCTGGCGCGGCGTTCCGCTCCGGCTCCTGACGTGCAGGGAGCAACCGTCGCGCTGGATTTCGACGAACTGGATAATGCGACCACGCCTAATCAGGCGGACCCTGCTGCTCCGGCAAAAATCGAAGACAGCGCGACACTCACCGAAGGCGTTCGCGGAAAAGCCGGCACGTTTACTGGCGAAAATGGCTTCTCCATCGCGGATGCCCCCGTGTTCACCCGGGGCGACGCCTTTTCCTTCAGCGTGTGGGTTCGACCGGGTGAACAGATCGAACGCGCCGTCGTGTTCCATCGCAGTCTGGCCTATGCTGACGCGGCGAGTCGCGGGTATGAACTGGTCCTGGAGAATGGTCGCGCGGCGTTTGCGTTGAATCGCTCGTGGCCCGGCGATTCCCTAAAAGTGGTGTCCCGCGCTGTTCTCCCTCCCGATCGCTGGACGCACGTGACGCTCACGTATGACGGCTCGAGCCAGGCACGCGGCGCTCGAATTTATCTCGATGGGCTCGCTGCTGACGTGGAAGTCGTTCGAGACAAACTCAAGGGAGACATCACGTACGATCTTAACGACAAGCGGAAGAAGCAGCCACCGTTGATCATTGGTTATCGGTTTCGCGACAGCGGTTTCAATGGCGGTCGAGTCGACGAGTTCCGCGCGTATCCGCGGGAGCTTACGTCGCTCGAGGCGGCTCAGCTGGCGGGCCGGACGGAGTTTGTTGATTGCTGGACGACGCCGCCGAAAGCACTGACCGCAACCCAGCGCGGCGCGTTGAGAGAGTATTTTGAGCGAGTTGTGTCGCCAACCGTTCGTGAGCGGCTCGAGACGCTGGCGGCGGCGCGACGCGATTACGCGGCCGCCTATGATCGCGTGCCCGAAGTGATGGTCATGGAAGAACTGCCGCAGCCGCGGCCCGCCTTCGTGCTCGAGCGAGGAAGCTACGATCGCCACGGGCCAGAGGTGAAAGCGAACACCCCGGCGGTGATGCCGCCAATGCCCGCCGACGTCCCCCACAACCGGCTTGGTCTCGCGCGCTGGGCGACGTCGCCGCAAAACCCCCTCACCGCGAGAGTCGCAGTCAATCGACTCTGGCAAATGATGTTTGAACGCGGGCTTGTGGAAAGCTCCGACAATTTCGGCGCGACAGGATCGCCCCCGACCCATCCGGAATTGCTGGACTGGCTGGCGGTCAAGTTCGTGGAGAGCGGCTGGGACATGAAAGCGATGCTGCGCGACATCGCGCTCTCCGCAACGTATCGGCAAAGCTCACACGCTTCCGCGGAATTGCGCACCCGCGACCCGCAAAACCTCCTGCTCGCCCGCGCGCCGGCCCGCCGGCTCACGGCCGAGATGATTCGCGATGAGGCACTGGCTTTCAGCGGACTGTTGGTGGAGCGAATCGGAGGGCCGCCCGTGAAACCGTACCAACCCCCTGGGATTTGGGAGGAGATCGCCATGGGAAAGCCGAAATACGAACAAGGCACCGGCGAAGATCTGCATCGTCGAACCGTGTACACCTTCCTCAAGCGCACCGTTCCGCCCCCGGCTCTCCTTATCTTCGACGCTAGTGATCGCTCGAATTGCACCGTGCGTCGTCAGGCGACGAGTACGCCGCTGCAGGCGTTGGCCCTGTTGAACGACACGCAACTAATCGAGGCTGCGCGCTTCATCGGGGCGCGCATGCTGACGGAAGGCGGCCCAACTCCCGAACAACAAGCAGCGTTCGGCTTTCGTTTGGTGACCAGTCGAGCGCCTCGCCCTTCGGAGACGGCGTCGCTCGCCGCGGCGTTGAAGGAACAGGAATTACTTTTCGCCAGCGACGACCCTGCCGCAACCAAACTGCTGAGCGTCGGCGAGGCAGATGTCGCCCAGGTTCTGCCCCGCGCGCAGCTCGCGGCAGCCACGATGGTTGCGACCCTGATACTCAACTTCGACGAAGCGGTCATGCGCCGATGACCATTCCGCTCCGCCTCGGTTTCCTTTTGCGCTGACGTTTGCGTCCCTGACAACCGCCTCCACTTTCCTTTAGCCCCCGTTCCCCATGTTTTGCGATCACCTCGATGTTGGCATGACCCGCCGCGATTTTTTCGGCCGTTTCGCCATGGGCTTGGGTGGCATCGCGCTGTCTCAACTGCTCCCACGCTCGTTGAGCGCGGAGACCGTCACGGCGAATCCCTTCGGCGGGATTTTGGCGGAGCCCCATTTCGC
>JBDSPT010000301.1:0-3336 GCA_039930205.1 Opitutus sp.
AGCGACTACGGCGTATATGGAGGATTTCATGTCCCGCACGCCTTCCGATCTGTTTTCTTAATTGGGAGCAGTCGAGTTTGCCGGCGCGCGCGCGTTGAAGCGCTCTTCTTCAGCTCGCCTCTCCCCGTTGATGGCGCGGCGAGGAATCTGCCAAGACCTCTACGAATCATACAAAGGAGCCCCTTACTCATTCGTGACGGCGCAGCAAAACATCGCTCCACTCTCCGAGTGTACGTGACTCGATCTGCCAACTGGGCCGAATGCTCGCGAAGTGCGTGCGCACAGCTTCACATTCGTGGGCTAAAATCCCGCTCAACACGAGGATGCCATGTGGCGCCACACTATCGGCGAGCTGCTCTGCGAATTGGACAAGCACGTTTGCGAGAATGTTAGCCAAAACGACGTCGCCAGAGTTTCGAGTGAGACCGCTCTGAAGATCTCCCACGAAAAAGCAAACTTCTGTGAGCTGATTTAGGGAAGCGTTCTCCTGACTCACACGAACGGCTTCGGGATCTTTGTCGAAACCGATCACCCCGGTAAATCCGAGCGTCGCAGCCGACAGAGCAAGGATGCCGGATCCGCATCCTGCATCAAAAACGCGTCCCATCGCACCAACCCGATGAGCGTGTTCGACGAGTCGCTCTACACATAAACGAGTTGTTTCATGGTTACCCGTCCCGAATGCCATGCCCGGGTCGAGCCAGAGTACGGCATCGCCGTCAGGAAGACTGAACGTCTCCCGCTGCCACACAGGGACCCAATGGAGACGCCCGAATTGCCACGCGTGGAAGTGCGCTTTGTAGCTGTCCTGCCAATCTCCCTTTCCAAGCGCTCGCGTCTCAGGGAAGCCAGTCACAGACGCCCCGAGCAACAAGGTTAGCTGGGTCCATGCCTCCCATGCTGCGTTTGGCGAATCGAAAATGCCGATGATCCAAGCACGTCGTGCGATCGCGTCTTCCAACAGGCTCCAGCGGTCATCTTCCAGCAAAAGCAGCACCTCGTCGACATGGTCCACGTCGGCGACTGATATCTCCGCTTTCATCTCTGCCAGCTCTGGATTCGGCTGCATCAAAGCATTCCTCCGAAAGCGCTTCCGCTCAAACTCAGTCGGCTGATCACTGCAGGTAGCAATGCGTGCTCTGCGCAGTGAATTTTCGTAGCCAACGTTTCAAGCGTGTCAGCCGGCTCAACGCGAACCGACTCTTGATCGATGATTGGTCCGGTGTCGACGTCGAGTGTCACGTAGTGAACCGTACAACCTGTGATCTTTACGCCACGACGCCATGCCTGTCCGATTCCATCCAAGCCGGGAAAACTGGGAAGAAGGCTCGGATGCAGATTGATCACACGTCCCGCAAATGCGTTCAGGAAGCCCGGTTTCAACACCCTCATAAAACCCGCGAGCACCACAAGATCTGCATCCGCTTGTTTGACCGCTGCAATCATCCGCTCTTCACCTGCCCCTTCCAGCTTTGTCTTAAACGGCGCGGGATCTACAAACGCAGCCGAAACGCCAAACCTGGCACCAAGCTCGAGGATCCCTGCTTGCGGTACATCGGAAAGAATCTGCACGACCCGAGCGCTACCAAGCGCTCTTGCGACTTGAGCCTGAAGTATCGCTTCAGCATTAGAACCCCGACCTGAGCCTAGGATAACAACACGCATGCTTGGATTCGTTAGGCAGTCAGTCCCGTTGGCGATCCAATTTCCATAGTCGCTCACTCTCTCGCTCCCGTTCGGAATCGATCAACAGTGGACGATTTAAGCCGTTGCCGGATGTTGTAAATGCACCGATCCGTGCTCTCCTGTGCAACCCCCTGTATGAACTCCCGCATTTCACGTTTATTCCTCCCACTGACCGCGGCGATCATGTCCTTCTTGGCGTCAGGCAACTCCGCGTTCGCTTCAAAGGATCGGCCGGTAATTGGGTTGTCGCTCGATACATTGAAAGAGGAACGCTGGCAGCATGATCGCGATACGTTTACCGCTGCGGCAGAAAAGCTGGGAGCTAAAGTCATCGTGCAGTCTGCCAACAGTGATGACACCCGCCAAGTCCGGGACGTCGAATCGCTCATCAGTCGCGGCGTCGATGTTCTTGTGATCGTACCCCACAACGGCTCTGCAATGACCCGCGCGGTCAAATCAGCAAATCAGGCAAAGATCCCGGTCATCTCGTATGACCGTCTCATCCTCAACGCTGACGTGGATTACTATCTTTCTTTCGACAATGTGAAGGTCGGCGAAGCACAAGCCTCTTACCTTGCGGAGAGGCTACCGAAAGACCGTCCCGCACGGATCGTAAGGATTTACGGTGCACCCACCGACAACAACGCGAAGCTCTTCAAGCAGGGTCAGGACAACGTGCTCGATCCATTGATCAAATCCGGTAAGATTGTGGTGGTACACGAGGATTGGGCGCTCGACTGGAAACCGGAGGTCGCGAAGCGCATCATGAACGCCGCCGTGACCAAGGCCGGTCGTGAAATCGATGCCGTTTTAGCCTCAAACGATGGGACTGCAGGAGGTGCCATTCAATCGCTGATCGAAGAAGGCCTTTCCGGTAAGGTCTTGGTCACGGGCCAAGACGCTGATCTCGCCGCTTGTCAGCGAATTCTCCGGGGAACACAGGCAATGACGGTCTACAAGCCGCTGAAGAACCTGGCCACGAACGCAGCTCGTATCGCTGTCGCTATTGCGAAGGGTGAGAAGCCGGAAGCCGCAAGTTCGGTGGACAATGGCTCGAAGAAAGTGCCGTCGATCTTCGAGAAGATCATCGCCGTGGATAAGGATAATCTGCAGTCCACAGTCGTCGCAGACGGCTTCCACTCACCTGAATCATTAAAGTAGTCGGAAGTTGTTCGGATCTACTGGGTTCATCTGTGCGTGATCGCTTCTACGCCGCCACTTCTCGAAGCGCGTAGCCTGACCAAGCGCTTCCCTGGCGTGGTGGCGTTACGCGACGTCGCGTTCAACCTTACCGCAGGTGAGATTCACGCGCTTTGCGGGGAAAACGGAGCAGGCAAATCAACCCTGATCAAGCTGCTGTCCGGTATCCATCCTTCCGGTACCTACGAAGGCGAGCTGCGCGTTGACGATCGAATCGCAGAATTCAAATCCATCCGCGACGCCGAGGCCGCAGGCATCGCCGTGATCACTCAAGAGTTCGCCTTGGTGGACGAACTGAGTGTAGCAGAAAACATCTTTCTCGGCCGCCCTCCACGTTCAGGTATCCGGATCAACTGGCTCGAGATGAACCGGCGGGCAGGCGTACTTCTGGCCGACTTCGGCCTGAACATATCGCCGGAAGCGCCGGTGAGTTCGCTCGGCATCGGGCAA
>JBDSPT010000302.1:0-2851 GCA_039930205.1 Opitutus sp.
GACCGCGATTTCCCGCCGTTTCCTCGAAGAACTCGACCGGACGCGATACGAGACCGCGCTGATTGCTGATCCGAAAGTGACCGAGACGCAGATGCTGAAAGCCATCCTCGTGGAAATTGGGGAGACGAAGCTGGCGAGGAACCAGGTTGATCTCGTTGCACAGATGAACCGCGTCCTTCTCGAGCGGATCGAGCATGGGCGCGACATCGTGTTGCTGATCGACGGAGCCCACCAACTGAAGTTTGATGTGCTGGAGCAGCTGCGTCTTCTTTCAAATCTCGAGACCGATAAACAGAAGCTTCTCCAGATCGTGCTGATCGGGCGGCCGGAATTCCGCGAGGTTTTGGCGAGGCAGGAGCTGCGGCAATTGCGGCAACGGATCCTGGTTCACTACGAACTCCAACCCATGTCACCGGACGAGATTCATCGTTATATCCGTCATCGTCTGACGCTGGCAGGCGGCACGGGGCGGCCGACGTTCAGCAAGCTTGCCCTGCGCGCGATTCACAGCGCGAGCAAGGGTGTCGTCGCCGAAATAAATAAAATTTGCGACGCCGCCTTGCTCGCCGCATTCATTCGGAACTCCGACGAAGTGACGTTCTGGGACATCCGTCGGGCCAACCGCCGCGCGCTCATTCTCAACGAATCTTAAGTTACCGGGAGACTAATCGCATGAGCCTGATCAACGAAGCCCTCAAGAAGGCGCAGCGCCAGCGGTCAGACGAACCCGCCGGCATGTCGTACCCGACCGAGCGCGGGGACTACCGCGTTCAACCGAAGACGACGCAGACGATCGTGTTGATCGGAGCCGGAGCGGCGGTGCTGGTCGTGCTATCAGTGGTTATCACGGTCTATCTTTTGAACCGGACCCCGGCTGCAGCAACTCCGCCGCCGCTGGCGACGAGCGAAGCAGCCAGGGCACCCGCAGTCGCCGAAGTCAGCGCGCCGAGCCCCGTGATTGTTCCGCCCCTGATCGCTCCACCGCCCGCAAACACAGAGACCAGGCCGCCGTCGGAGACAGCGACGTCGACGGTTGCGGTATCGGCGCCTGCACCCGCGTCAACCACACCTGCAGCGGTCGCGGCTGCGCCGATTGCGATCCCACCCATCGCGCCTCTCCCGCCCGCCGAACGTCAACCCGATCTGCAGACTCAGCTCTTTGTCGATTCGATCCGCGTAATGGGAATCCGATCACAAGGTGGTGAAAGCAAAGTCATGATGAACGACCGCGTGTATCGTGTGAACGACATCGTCGACCGCGCGCGCGTTTTGAAATTAGTGAAAGTCGAACCCGAGCTCCTCACCTTCACCGATCCTAACGGGATGGTGTACACGAAATCGTTCTAGGGTCCGGCTCCGGTCGGGACGATTGCGACCGTTCGCGGGCAGCGCGCGCGCTCAGAGGTCTTGTCATTCTCAGACGCCACACCAACGCCGAGCCCTGGGGTGGAATACGCCGATGAGGTCTCAAAATACCTGCCATCCTGAGAGCCAGGCCGACGCCGAGCCGTTGGGGAGAAGGGGTAATGAACTCATCTTGTCATGGCGAGGAGCGCAGCGCCGTGGCCATCCCTTTGAAATTTCAGCTGGACTGCCGCGGGGGCAGACCGGCTCGCAATGACAAACAGGACCGCGTCAATACGCCGTTTTCGGTGGCCAGAAAACCTGCCCCAGCGTTCGCACTGTAATCTGAACATCCATCCAGAAGGACCAGTGCGTGATATAGTGAACATCCCAATAGTGCCGGCGATTCAGCATCTCGCGTTCAAGAATCTCACCTCGATACCCCAGGCTCTGCGCCAAACCCGTAATCCCTGGCTTCACCAGGTGACGCGTGCGGTACGCTTTCGTTTGCTGACGAAATTCCTCGTCCAGCATCGGCATGTAGGGTCTGGGACCCACGACGCTCATCTCGCCTCGCAGCACATTCCAGAACTGAGGAAACTCATCCAGACTCCGCCGCCGCATGAATCCGCCGAACGGAAAAATCCGTTCGTCGTCCGCCCGCGCCTGCAATGATTCGTCGGCCGCGTCACCACTTCCCCGGTACATCGATCTAAACTTCAGCATCGCGAACGCATTACCCCGCATCCCCCGCCGCTCCCGAATATGAAACAGCGGGCCCGGCGCCTGCCAGCGCTGCATCGCCGCAACGGCCACACAAAGAATCGGCAAGGCCATCACCACGATCGGCAGAGCAATCGCGACATCGAGCGCCCGCTTCAGCACGCGATTCAATGGATCTTCCAGCGGCTCCTCCTGGAGCGTGTAAAAGTGCCGCCCTTCCTCCATGATGGGCACGAGTGGATGAGTCGTTCGCAGTTCGATCGTGTTGTGAATGAGCAGCCGGCAACCGTGCTCCTGACATTGCGCAATAATCCCCTGCGTTTCCACCGCACTGCGCGGAAATTCCAGCATCACGACCTGCGCCACCTGACGGTCCACGAGCACCCGCGGGAGCTCCGTGACTCGCCCCAGCCAAAGCACCACGCCTTGCGGTGTGCCGACGGGCGGTTCGTCGTCCGACAGAACGCCGATGGGATCGATTCCAAAGGTTTCCTTGTCCGCGATCCAATCATGCAGTCGTGATAGCGACGCGAGCCGACCGATGAATACCGTCGGAAGGCGGTGGCTTCTTTGGAAAACCACTCGCGCCAGCAGCCGCGGCATCCGCGCGTTGAGCAAGGTTAGTGCGACCCAGGTCCAAACGAGAAAACTCCCCAAAAACAGACGACTGATGCTGGTATCCTGGGTGGCGAACATCATCGCAAACGTCAGGAGTGCGATCAATGCCGCCTGTCGACTCGCGACTCGTGCGGCGTCCAACCAAGTGAGCACGTGGAAACGCGTC
>JBDSPT010000303.1:0-4278 GCA_039930205.1 Opitutus sp.
GTCGGCTGAGAAGCGAATTTCGTCTCGGACAACCGGTCGTTCCGGGCGGTTGGGAATTTCCCAGGGGAAACGATGCGGTCTTCGCGGCGCGTTTCACGGACAACACACTGGGCGCCTTTGACGCGGAATCCGGTCGACCGCGTTCAAGCCCGCGCGCACTCGACCATCTGGTCTGGCATGATAGCGAATACCTCTCGTTGGGCCATGCCGCCGGAATGAGCCCGGATGGCCGCTGGCTTTATGCCTTGGCCCATTTTCGATTCTGGGTTTGGGACGCCACAACTGGCATCGCCCTCCTTCAACCCGAGTTTGGCGCAAATCAGTCGATCGGAGGCTGTGATTTTACGCCCGACGGTACGCAGATTGCCGTCACCGTCGGAGGTATGATCCGGCGATGGACGCTCCCCGGTGGCCATCCGGTGGCTGCGCCGATCGAGACCGGGATCCGACCAGTCGTAACCACGCTCCCAATACGTTTTGCCCCGGATGGCCGCCGGATTGCCGTTTCCGTTCCTGATGCTGGCATCTGGCTGCTTGACGCGAGTACCGGCGAGACCATTCACCGGCTGCTGGCGCCCGGGGTTTACATCAACACTCCGTCGATCGCATTTGCATCTGATACCCGTCTGTTTGGCGCGGGTAGCCACGCGTCCGGAACGTGGGATCTCTCGACGGGTCAGTTCAAGCCGTTGCCGGTCGGTTTGAGCGCGGACGTGACCAGCACGTCCTTCGACGCAGCCGGTCGGCGGGTCTTGAGCACGGGCGCTGATGGTTTCGTGCGCCTTTGCGATCTCGTCACGGGGGAACTCGTGGCCGAACCGGCGTGGCGTCAGCACGGAGTGTTCTGTGCGGCGCTGGCGCCGGATGGAGAACACGTGGTAATCGGCACCGCCAGTGGAACCGTTCAACGGCTCCAAGTGGGCCGCGCCGCGGCCCAACCGCTGGTGCTGCCGCGCGAGATTTCGCCTCGGATTCCGTCGCCCTTTCTTGCTGAACTGCCGAGTCGACTTTTGTGGCTGAAATGGGATCGGGCGCGGGTGATCGATGTTGCATCAGGGCGCGAGGTCTCCGGCGGATTTCGGTATCCGGCTCCCCTCAATCGGGAACTCTGGGGGTACACGGACTGGGATTCGTCCGTGCGGGCCGATTCCCGCTTCATGGTGATGCGAACCGCGCAGGGATGGCAGGCCTGGGAACGTGGCCCGGAAGGAGTGATCCGGGTCAAAGGTTTGGAGGATTCGAAGGGCGCAGAGGGCCCGGTGAGATTCAGTCCGACCGGAGAATTGGTTGCACTCCGGGTCATCAATCCGGGAGCTTCCAGCAGATTGTCGATCTGGAATCTGCACACGGGCGCGCTCGCTGGGCCGATCATCACTCTACCCTCGGATCTGTCCAGCCTCACGCCGAATTTCAGTCCGGATGGCACCCGCATCGCGCTCGGCACCGAAGACGGCGCCTGCATGGTCCTGGACATCGCGACCGCACGCCCGGTGTTAACCTTCGCTACCCGCCCCTTGGTGCCCAATGTCGCGGTCTCGTTCAGTCCGGATGGCGCACGCGTTTTGACGTCAAACAGCCGGAATGAGACGCGTATTTGGAATGCCGTGACCGGCAAAGCCATCAGCCCCATGCTCAACTCGGAGTATTTCTGGGGCGGAGCACGTTATCTCCCCAACGGGAGATGGTTCGCCACTTGGGGCGTTCACTCGACCACTCTTTGGGATGGCGAAACGGGCGCGCGGGTGGGCGAAACCATTCCCGCGGGCGGACGGATGGTCCGCTTCACTCGCGATAGTCGAAGCCTCGGCACCGCAGACGACAGCGGGATTGCCCAAGTGTGGGATGTCCCCAGTGGGGCTCCGTTCACCGAACCGATGGTTGTTGTGAGAAACGATGCGGGCCGCTTGGGAAACCCCGAATTCAGTCCGGACGGGCGCTTCCTGCGCACCAGTCGCGCAAAGGAGATCTATATCTGGTCGGTACCACCCAGGCTGCCGGAGGGCGAAGCGGTGCCTGAATGGTTGCTGCGACTCGCTACGGTCATCGCGACCAAGGTTGTCAACGAAGCCGGAGAATTGGTTGATCTTCCGGATGCAATCCAGGAATTCCACCGAGTGCAGCGCCAAGTTGCCGCATTGCCAGCCATCGCACCTCTCGCCGATTGGGGGCGTTGGATTTTGGATACTCGACCCGAACGATCCATCGCTCCGGGCTTTGCCGTGACCAAAGCGGGAATGGAGGAACTCGCCGCCCTCCTGGCGGCTGATCTCGCAGCCAAGCCGTGAGCCCACGTTCCCGTTCTGCGCAAGACGGGCCGTGTTCGTGTCGAGACGTTGCCGGATGGCTGGTTGTAAGCAGTGGGACCCGGCTCAGGACGAAGGGTCAACAAGGCTAGGTTGAAGAAATCGAACTGAAATTTTGTGCGATATTCCGTTTGGCGGGTGCCAGGAAATATTCCGCGATGATTGATGATGCTGATCTATTGAAACGTTTCGCCGAACAACGGGACGAGGATGCCTTTGCTCAACTGGTCGAGCGGCACCTAAATCTCGTTTACTCGGCGGCACTTCGGCAGGTGAACGGTGATGCACACCTTGCCCGGGACATCGTGCAGGTCGTATTCACGGATCTCGCGTCCAAGGTGGCTAAGGTGGCCCGCCATCCAGCGCTGGCGGCGTGGCTACTGGTGAGCACGCGATTCGCGGCCGCCAAGTGCGTGCGGGCCGAACACCGGCGGCGTGTCCGCGAACGGGAAGCACAACTCATGGAACTGAATCACGGGGATCACGGA
This sequence comes from Opitutus sp., assembly GCA_039930205.1. Lineage (GTDB taxonomy): Bacteria > Verrucomicrobiota > Verrucomicrobiia > Opitutales > Opitutaceae > Opitutus. The sequence continues at coordinate 2,792 of JBDSPT010000303.1, forward strand.
TCGGACGACCATTGGACGCAGGTGAGGCCAGTGCTCGATGCGGCCATGGCGGACCTAAGCGAGATCGACCGCGCGGCGCTTTCCCTACGATTTTTCGAAGGACGCGGGTTCGCGGAGGTTGGCGTGCGACTTCGATTGACCGAAAACTCGGCCCGGATGCGCGTGCAACGTGCGCTCGACAAGCTGCATGGCTTGCTGCGTCGCCGTGGGGTCACGTCAACCACCGGCGCGCTCGCGATCGCACTCGCAAACCACGCGGTCATCGCCGCGCCGGCCGGCCTGGCGGTGAGCGTTACGGGAGCCGTGCTCGCCGCTGGCGCTGCCACCACATCAGTCGGAGCCATCGCCACCCTTATGGGCACAACGAAACTTCAACTCGGTTTACTCAGTGCGATCGTCGTCACGGGCACGACGAGTTTCCTCAGCGTACAGCGGGACGCCGCCGCACTGCGCTCCGAGATCGCCGGTTTGCCGGTGAGCGAAACGCACACGGAGGCGCTGCGAAATCAGAACCAGCAGCTAAAGCAAACCGCCGTCGAAGTGGCGCGATGGCGCGAGGGTGAGAGCGGGCTGGACTCGCTCCGAGAGGAGCTGGCGAGCGTATCACAGCAGATCGCGGCACGAGACAATTTCGCGAAGGCCGAGGCCGCTCGTGCGAAAGGCAGCAGGCAGTTAGCAGCTGCGCGCGTCAGCGCCGCACTGGAACGCGCGAAAAGCCAGGGGACGCCGGATGCGATGCCGAAGCTGGTGAAGGCAGTGCGGCCGACATTTCCCGCGGACATGCGGGCCGCGGGGATACCGGGCGAGGTGGTTGTGAGCTTTGTCATCGGGGCTGACGGCGAGGTGCGCGACGCGAAGGCGGTGAAATCGACGCGGCCGGAGTTTGAGGCGGCCGCGGAGGAGGCGATGCTCGGCTGGACGTTCGAGCCCGGGCTCAAGGGTCTCCATGCTGTGAATACCCGGATGGAACAACCGATCAGGTTCAACTTGCCGGACACAACCCTGCCAGCCGGCGAATTGAAACCGGTGAATCATAGCGGGGGAGGATGGCTGCAATGAATCAACCGATGAGATGGGTACTGGTGGTCGGACTCGCTGCGCTCGTCACACTGGGCTGCCTGCGGCAGCGGCACAGCGTGGCAGATCTGCGACTGGAACTCGCGGAGCGTGAGCAGCAGCAGCGTGAACTCTTCGCGCTCGAGGAGCGCAATCGGCAGTTGAAATCGGTGCGACCGTCGACGGAAGAGCTGAGGCGCTTACAGATGACCGAAGACGCGATGATCCGGTTGCGCGACGAAGTCGCTCAAACGCGGGCGCGGCTGCGGCAACCACTGCCAGCGCTAACGGCGCAGGCGAGAATTCAACCGGCACCGGTGGAGATCGTGGCGAGCGAGTGGAAACGCGTTGGTTTCACCACCCCTTTGTCCACGGTGGAAACGGCGCTGTGGGCGGCCGCCAGTGGCGAAGTGGAGGAACTCTCCCGGACT
>JBDSPT010000304.1:0-7705 GCA_039930205.1 Opitutus sp.
AGCGGCATCCCGCTCCAAGAATTGCGCGTGGACGGTGGCGCTTCGCGCAGTCAGCCGCTCATGCAGTTTCAGGCCGATCTGCTGGGCACTCCCGTGGTGCGGCCGAGCAATATCGAGACGACCGCAATGGGTGCGGCGTATCTCGCGGGCCTGGCCGTCGGGTATTGGGAAAGCCGTGACGACATTGCCCGCAACTGGTCGCGTGACGTGACCTTTAAACCTTCGCGGCCGGCCGACGAGATGAAGCGGTTGAGAACCCAGTGGGATCGGGCGGTGGAACGGTCACTCGCATGGGAGAGGGAAGGATAAGGTCGCCGGGAGGAACAGGGTTAGCTCGCCTGGTAGCGATCGGAGGACCCGCTGTTCGACCCGATCGTTGTCGGGCTCAGCTATCACGTTGCGATCGCAACGTGAATTTTTCATCTCCAGGTTGGTGTACCTTCCCATGATTTCGCGTTTCGCAGTCCTCACATCAATCCTGTTTTCCTCCGCGTCGGCTTGGTCCGCCGAAGAGGATGCGCCGGTGTTTACGCTGCCGGCCACCGTTGAGCACCCACGGAGTTCAGAGGGAAGTTTCGCCACGCTGCGGTCCGGGCGGATCATCTACTGCTTCTCTCAATTTCTGGGCGGCAACTCGGATTTCAGCCCGTGCCGGGTCGTACAGATCGAATCCGATGACGAGGGACGCACGTGGAGCCAGCCCCACGTTCTCTTTTCCGGCGCGCCCAAGAGCCTGGAGATGAGTGTTTCCCTGCTGCGCCTCGCGAGCGGGAAGCTGGCGTGCTTCACCCTGACGAAACATGGGCTCTTGGACTGTCGGCCGTATCTGCGGATCTCTGACGACGACGGAGCGACCTGGTCGGCGCCTCGATCGCTGCTGGATGTTCCCGGATACTTCGTGATGAACAACGACCGTGTCATCCAAACCAAGACCGGCCGGTTGATCATGCCCATGGCTTGGCACCGCGGGTTGAAGTCCTCCGATCAGGGGCTGACCGAAGCGGAAGGCATCGATCTCCGGGGGATCGCGCTGTGGTATTACTCGGACGACGAGGGCGCGACGTGGAAGGAGGCGAAAACGTGGTGGGCGATTCCGGTCGTCAGTCGGACCGGACTCCAGGAGCCGGGGGTGGTCGAACTCGCTGACGGTTCGTTACTGTCGTGGGCTCGCACGGATCAGGGATCTCAATACGGTTTCCGTTCGCGCGATATCGGACAAACGTGGACGGCCCCGCAGCCACTCACACTCCGTTCACCTGCTGCTCCCGCCAGCATCGTGCGCCTGCCGGGCTCGTCTGATTTGTTGGCCGCGTACATCGATCACTCGGGGCAGTTCTCCTCCGAGCCGCCGCGCGAACCGTACCGTCGGCGGACGCCGCTCGTCGCTGCGATCTCGTCAGACGGCGGTGTCACCTGGGAAACTCGCAAGTTGATCGAGGGAGATCCGCGCGGGAACTATAACTACGTGGCGATCCATTTCACGGCGGATGCGGCGTTGTTCGCCTACTGGTGCAACAGCTCAGACCCCGCGTTCACAACTCAGATGAAAATCCGGCGACTGTCTCTCGCCCGGCTGACGGAGCGAGCTGACTCGCTCAGCGTTCGAGCGGAGGCGACGCTGGAACGCGTCATGCAAACCGAGTCGAGCTGGATCAAAATTCACGCCGCGGAAGCCCTGGTGGTGGGCGGTCGCACGGAGGATGTTCGCGAGCAGTTCAAAGCGTTGGTGCCGACCATCAACTCGCTCGCGTATCGAGTTGGGGTGTGGCGCGTGCTCGCCAGAACCTCCCCGACGTTTGTGGAACGTGCGGCCTGGGTGGCCGAGGTGGAGAAGGTTTTCCTGGATCCAGCATCGCCTGATCGCTCACAGGCATTGGAGACGCTCGGTAAATTACGCCATCAGGCCACCGGCCAAACTCTGGAGGTCATCAAAGCAATCGCGGTCAATCGGACAGCGCCGCTGCGCGGACTGGCGCTCTGGTCTTTGCGCGTTGCCGGCGTCCCCGGCGCCCTCGAATCGCTGATAGAGCTGTTGCATTCTCCTGAATCGGGCGACCGCTTGATTGCAGCCTACGCGCTGCGATTGCTCGGCGAGTCTGACCCCAAAGCCCTCGAATCCCTGGCGCGAGCGGCCCAGGCGGAGTCGACCGATTCGCGGGCGTATCCGTATCTCGTGAGTGCCGCATTTGCGACGAATGCCGATCCCGCCCGAGCGACCGCATGGCGATCCGCGCTCACCTCAATTCTTCAATCGGGATCGGACGCCGCCCGTTTCGAAGCCTGCCAAGGCCTGCTCGGACACGTCACCATGGCTGAGCGGGCGGGCTTCGCCGATCTCTTGGATAGCCACGAGATGGATACGCAAGTGGGCGCGGCGCTGGTCATCCTGCACACTGCGACCCGACGTTAAGCGCAGGCGGGTTCGCCGCGGGTTGCAGCGGTTGAAGTGGCGTTGTCGCCGCTGCCCGCCGCCCAGAGCCCGCGCGAGCGCGCTCCCTCGATGTCATTGCGGGAAGTGACACGTGGGGAGGAGCGGCCGCAACTTCACTTGAACTGTTTTAAGTTCGTGGCGTCGGTACGGGCGTGACGCACCAGTTCTGCGGTGAGGAGCGTCTTCAGCTCAGCCACTTCCTGGTCGGTGTAATGGTTCCAACCCTTTCCGGCTTTCATGCCGACGCGACCGGCTTCAACGAGCTGGCGTAACTGGGGCGGAGCCTCGGTGTCTCGGCACAGATCGGGGAAGATCGACTGACACACGGCGAGGTAGACATCGAGTCCGCCGAGGTCGGCGGTCTGGAAAATTCCCGTCACCGGAATCCGTCGCCCAAAGCTGGCGCGGGTCACGGTATCGATGTCCCCGGGTGTGGCGACGCCACTGGCGACCAAACTCATGGCTTCCCGTTGTAGCGCGAATGCGAGTCGGTTGCCGATGAAGCCGGGGATTTCTTTCCGCAAAGTCACCACTTGCTTGCCGCAACGTTCCAACAGGGTTCGAACGCGCTCCTGGACGTCCAACTGAGTGCGGGCGTGCGGCACGAGCTCCACCAGCGGGATCAGATGCGCGGGATTCCAGTAGTGCATCACCAATAGACGTTCCGCCGTCGCAGGATGCCCGAGTCCGGCGGCGAGCTGCGACGGCATAAACGTCGACGTGTTGCTCGCGAGAATCACGTGGGACTCGCACGTCGCCTCGAGTTCAGCGAAGACGCGATGCTTGAGTTCCAGGTTTTCGGGCACCGCTTCGATCACGAGCTGAACGTCGTTGAGCGCTTCGTCTCGCCGAGGCGGCATTGAAAGACGTGAGAGGGAATGCTCGATACTCTCGGGCAACAATCCGGCGGTGAACAATTGCCGGGCGTTTTCTTCGATGGTCTGACGCGCTCGCAGAAGTTGCTCGGACCGGACATCGGTCAGCCTGACGTTCACGCCATGGGCAGCGAGGTTCAGCGCGATGTTCGCGCCCATCGTCCCAGCGCCGAGGATTGCGACATTCGAGATGTCAGTGGGCTTGGTCATGGCTCGATGGGGTCGTTGAGTCGCGTGTGGTGCCGACGATTCGACGGAAAAATTGACTCAACGAGCGGTCCAGCCGCCATCAATCGGAATCGCCGCGCCGGTGATCGAGCGCGCGGATTCCCCGCACAGGAAAACCACCAGAGCGCTGATTTCGTCGACTTCGATGAAGCGTCGCGTCGGTTGGGTCGCGAGGATCACGTCGCGAATGACACGATCAAGTGGAAGTCCGTGCACCCTGGCCTGACTCTCGATCTGCGCTTCCACGAGCGGTGTACGCACGTACCCTGGACAGACGGCGTTGCAGGTGATGCCAGTCTCGGCGAGTTCAAGCGCGACACTTTTTGTGAGGCCGACCTGACCGTGCTTCGCCGCAACGTAAGCACTCTTGAACGGCGAAGCGACCAGGCCGTGGGCCGACGCCAGATTAATGATACGGCCCCAGCCGCGCTGTTTCATGCCGGGGACCGTTGCGCGGATCGTGCGGAAGCTCGCATTGAGAATGATGTCCTGGATCGCCTCCCAGCGCTCGAGGGGGAACTCTTCGACCGGCGAGACGAACTGGATCCCCGCATTGTTGATCAAGATGTCGATCGGCCCAATGACCTTCTCGGCATCGCTCACCAGCCGCGCAACTTCGTCGGGTCGGCTGAGGTCGGCGCCATGTAACCCCACGGTCACGGCAAATTCTGCGGCGATGGTCTGACGAAGCTGTTCCAGTGGCCCGGTATCTCCCAGTCCGTGGAGCATGACGTGGACGCCTTCGCGGGCCAGGGCCCGCGCGATGCCCAGTCCAATGCCGCTCGTCGATCCGGTGACGAGTGCGCGCCTGCCCTTCAACATGACGCCCCCTCGGTCGGAGTGCTGGTCGCCAGCGTGGTCGCGACGGTGAACGCGGCGGCAGTTTTACTACGCACGTCTTCCAGCGATACGCCGGGATGCAGTTCGATCAGCACGAGACGACCGGGTGATTCCACCGTGAATACACACAGGTCGGTGATGATCAGGCTGACGACGCCCTGACCGGTGATGGGAAGGGTGCAATGAGGGAGGATTTTCGAGCGGCCGTCTTTCGCGCAGTGCTCCATCACGGCCACGACCCGCTTCACTCCGGCCACGAGATCCATGGCACCGCCGGGACCTTTGACCATCTTCCCGGGCACCATCCAATTCGCGATGTCACCGGATTCGCTGACTTCCAAGGCGCCGAGGATTGAAAGATCGATGTGGCCTCCGCGGATCATGGCGAACGAATCGGCGCTCGAGAAAAATGCGGAGCCAGGGAGTGTTGTGACCGTTTGTTTCCCCGCGTTGACGAGATCGGCGTCGACTTCTGAATCGGTCGGGAACGGTCCAATTCCGAGCAGACCGTTCTCCGACTGCAGCGTCACCTTCATGCCTTCCGGAATGAAGTTCGCGACCATCGTGGGAATGCCAATCCCGAGATTGACGTAGTAGCCGTCACGCAGTTCGCGGGCGGCGCGGCGGGCCATCAGTTCACGGATGGGAGAGTCCTTCTTCGAGGCCGCACCGTGTAACGTGCGAAACTCGATGCGCTTCTCGTAAGCGGCACCCTGGACGATCCGGTCCACGTAGATGCCTGGCGTATGAATCTCATCGGGCGCGAGCTCGCCGACTTCGACGAGTTTCTCCACCTCGGCGACGCACACGCGCCCGCAGGTGGCGATCATGGGATTAAAATTCCGGGCCGTCTTGCGGTAGACGAGGTTGCCGGAACGGTCGCCCTTCCAGGCTTTCACGAGTGAAACGTCGGCGCGAATGCCCGACTCCAGCACGTACTCGCGACCGTCGAACGCCTTCGTCTCCTTGCCCTCGGCGAGCTTGGTGCCGAAAGCGGTCCGCGTATAGAAACCTGGGATACCAGCGCCGCCCGCCCGCAGCCGTTCGGCCAGCGTGCCCTGGGGAACGAGCTCGAGCTCGAGTTCTCCCGCGAGCACCAGTCGCTCGAATTCCTTGTTTTCGCCCACATACGAGGCGACGACTTTGCGCACCTGCCGGGCTTTCAACAGCAGGCCCATGCCGAAATCATCCACGCCGGCATTGTTGCCGACGATGGTCAGTCCGGTCACGCCGCTGTCGCGCAACGCGACGATCAGATTTTCGGGAATACCGCAGAGGCCAAACCCGCCGGCGGCGATCGTGGCTCCGTCGGTAATCAGTCCGGCGAGCGCGGCCGATGCGTCAGGAAAAACTTTGCTCATTTTAGGGAAACGATGGAGAACGAAAAGAGGACGCCGCCAGTCGTGCGAGGGGTTAGCACTGGATTAGTCTTCAAACCAGTTCGACACAGGCGGCAAGACCTTCGCCCCCACCGATGCACACGGCGGCGACACCGCGTTTCAAGCCGCGCTCCCGTAAGGCCGAGATGAGCGTCACCAGAATCCGGGCACCACTGGCGCCAATCGGATGGCCGAGTGCGATCGCGCCACCACGGACATTGAGACGATCGTGGGCGACGCCGAGCTCCTGCATGAAGGCCATTGGTACGACGGCGAAGGCCTCATTCACCTCCCAAAGGTCGACGTCGCTCACCTGCCATCCGGCCAGGCCGAGCGCGGTGCGCGCGGCGTCGACGGGCGCGGTCGTAAACCAAAGGGGTTCGTGAGCGTGAGCGCCGAACGAGACGAGACGTGCGATCGGCCGCAGTTTTTTCGCATCCACGGTCGACGCGCTGGCCAGGACCAACGCAGCGGCACCGTCATTGATCGTGGAGGCGTTTGCGGCGGTGATCGTGCCGTCTTTTTCAAACGCCGCCCGCAAGGTGGGCAACTTGTCGTACTTAACCCTGGCGGGACCTTCGTCCGCGGTCACCACGACGGGAGTCTTGCCGCCATCGATCGTGACCGGCGTGATTTCGTCGGCGAATCCGCCTGCTGCTTGAGTGCGGTTTGCGCGAACGAATGATTCCACCGCATACGCGTCCTGTTGCTCCCGCGTGAAGCCGTATTTGGCCGCGCACCGCTCCGCGCAGCTGCCCATGTGAAGATTGTTGTACGGGTCCCACAGACCGTCGGTGATCAGCGAGTCCACGACTTGCTGGTGGCCGAGACGAAAACCGGCGCGCGCTTTCGGCAGCAAGTACGGCGCGAGCGACATGTTCTCCATGCCTCCTGCGATGGTGAGACTACCCATGCCTGAAGCCAGGGCGTGGGCTGATTGCATGACAGCCTGAAGTCCGGATCCACAGACTTTGGAGACGGTCACCGTGCGCACCGTGGCCGGCAATCCGGCCGCGAGGGCGGCCTGACGTGCGGGCGCCTGCCCCTGGCCCGCTTGTAGCACGTTTCCCATTACGACATCGCTGATGTCCGCCGGCGACAGGCCTGCGCGATTTATTGAACCTTGGATTGCGGTGGCGCCGAGTCGAAATGCGGGCACGGCGGCGAGCGCTCCCTGGAAGGCCCCGAGCGGCGTCCGCGTGGCAGAAAGGATGAAGGTCGGGGGCACGGGTGGGAGGAACTATCGGGTCGAAGTGATTGATCCGACAAGGCCCATTGCGCTGACGGTGACGAAAAAGTTGTTTCGGGGCTGACGAGACATCGTCGGTGAGCGATCGTTGAATGGAGGAGGGCAGAGAAGAGGCATGCGCAAGTCTACCGAGGGACGGTGACGGCGGCGGCGTGTTGAGCGGCCCATTCCTTGGGAGTGCAATCTGCAAAGCGACGGAAGCAGCGATAGAAGAAACTTACATTCTGAAAACCGGCTTCGAGCGCGAGCGCCGTGACCTTCTCATCACCCAGTCTCAGCCGCAGCTTGATCGATTCAACGCGTGCTCGATTGAGCAATACGGTCGGTGATTCGCCCAGGCAGCGGCGACACGTGCGTGCGAAATGTTCCGGACTGACTCCCGCGCGTTTCTGCCACTTTGCGATCGGCTCTGCGAGCAGTGCGGGGTCCTGCAAGTCACTCATCACTCCGCGTAGCCACGTGGGCATGGTCGGAGCGGTGTGACGAACCGCCGCTGATGCGATCAGGAATCGCACGATGCGGGCCATCACTTCGGGCAGCAAAGTGGGTTCCACGGCGCCCCGTTCGAGCAGGTCGTGCAAGCTCTGCTCAGCGCTGCGGCAAGCGACGGGATCCAGCTGAACGTGACCGGCCGGCTGGCCGAGGAGCTCACGTTGCCAGACCAACGCCGGCGACAGCACGCGTTGGAACGACGACCACCAGA
>JBDSPT010000305.1:0-2789 GCA_039930205.1 Opitutus sp.
CATCCGCGAAGTGATGGAAGATTAGATTCCCCACAATCACGGGGTACTCCGAATACGCCTCAAACGTTTTCAGGTCGGCGGAGTACCAGTTGGCGCTGAGCGGCCAGTCTTCAGGCGGTGGAACCAAGTCCAACCCATCGACGCGCGTAATCGTATCAGTGAGATGGAGAGCGAGTTCTCCTGTTCCAGCGCCGATCTCTAGCACGCGTTCACCGGGTTGGGCATGGCGGCGCAAACTTCGCTCAATCCAACGATGATTGCCCATGATCCGATTAAGGATTCGCAAGTCGCGGCGACTATGAATCGCGTCAGGATGCTGCGGAGAAAGGGTGTCCAGAAGCTCCGGCTGGATCGTGCGAGGCATGCTTGAGTCGAAGGTTGCCCGGGCTCAGCGGGTTGTCCACCGTCACCGGCGTTTTCCATGAAAGAGTTCCCGAGTCCCGTAGACCTGATCGCACAAGCAGCGGAGAAATTTCCGCATCGTCCTTCGTGGGACGAGTACTTCATGGCTACTGCGGTGTTGCTTTCCACCCGCTCGAACTGCGAACGACTTCACGTTGGCTGCCTGATCGTGACTGGCGGATCGCGGAAGAATCGGATCGTGGCCGCCGGTTATAACGGGTACCTGCCCGGCACTCCCCATGTTTCGCGGGTGCGCGATGGTCACGAACAAGGGACCGTTCACGCTGAGCAAAACGCCATCGCGGATGCGGCACGTCGCGGGAGTTCGGTCGAGGGCTGCGTCGCTTACGTCACCCATTACCTTTGTATCAACTGCGCGAAGATCCTGGCCGCGGCGGGCATCGCAGAGGTGCGTTATCGGCAGGACTACAACAACGATCCCATGGTTGCTCCGCTTCTTGCAGAAGCTGGCGTGCAAATTCTACAACTTTGATTCACGTTTTCGGTTATGCGCGAACGCCGTCAGACCAAGAAGGAGAGCTTCGCCGGGTCGTTGCTACTCGCGCATCCGGCGCTCAAAGATCCAAACTTTCGGCGAGCGGTCGTGCTGATGTCGGTGCACAACGCAGAGGGCGCCATGGGTGTGGTTTTGAACCGTCCGCTCGGTAAGCGACTCGGTGAACTCAACGGCGAATTCGCGCTTGGTACGCTCGCCGGGGTGCCGCTTTTTTCGGGCGGACCCGTCCAATCCGAACAACTCCTGCTCGTGGCGTGGCAGAATCAGCCCGATGGATTCCGGCTGCATTTCGGCGTCGAGCCCGACAAAGCCGGTCAGCTTGCCACCGAAGAAGGGACGGAGCTGCGGGCTTTCCTCGGATATTCGGGTTGGTCGGGCGGGCAGCTTGAGAAGGAGCTGAAGCACGAGACATGGATTGTGACCGACGTTCCGGCTGATCTGCTGACCTACAAACAAGATGAGCGTCTCTGGCGGCTCGTGCTTGGCGCGATGGGCGAAGAGTGGCGGCTGCTCGCCGACGAGCCTGAAGACACGAGCCTTAACTGATCGGGCGGAGGCTTGCGCGACTCAGGAAAACTGGGGGACATTTCGGTTGACAGAGCCGAACCCGCTCTCTGTTTTGACCCCTTTTATGAAAGTTGTTTCCTCCATCAAGTCTGCCAAGAAGCGTCACCCGGCCTGCCAGGTTGTCCGTCGCAAAGGCAAGATCTACGTCATCAATAAAGTCGAACCGCGTTACAAAGCGCGTCAGGGCTGATCAACCTTCCTTTCCCCGCCGTGAAGACCGAAATCCATCCCACACTCAATCACGTTTGCTTCCTCGATATCGGAACCGGCAAGCGTTTCCTCACCAAATCCACGATGAAGTCGGCTCGTAAGGAGTCGATCGACGGCGTGGAGTACTTCGTGGTAGCTCGCGATGTGACCATGGATTCTCATCCGGCCTACACCGGAGAAAAGCGTCTCGTCGATACCGCCGGCCGCGTGGAAAAATTCACGTCGAAGTTCAAGCGCAGCGCGAAGAAGTAAGCGCGTCCGACGCTCAAAGTTTCCCGGCCCTCCAGCGATGGAGGGCTTTTTTTGCGCGTTCGTGTCGGTCTGCCCGGAGATCTTCGCTCCGCGCGCAAACGAGGATTGATCGGGTGAGCCCCGGCAGCTTCCGTAGCTGGGTGTCGACCAAACTGATCTGCTTCGATTGCGACAGTACGTTATCCTCGATTGAGGGCGTTGACGAACTGGGCCGTGCGGGAGGACCCGCGTTATTCGCGCAGGTTGAGGCGATGACGAATGACGCCATGAACGGGAAGATCCCGGTTGAAGCGGTTTTCGCGCGACGCCTCGAACTCATTCGTCCGACCCGCGCCCAGGTGGATGCCGTCGGACAGAAGTATGTTTCCACCATCGAGCCGACGGCGGTCACGACCGTGGCCGAACTGATTTCGCGCGGTTGGATCGTGGTGATCATCAGCGGCGGCTTCCGGCAGGCGATTCAACCGCTCGCAACGAGGCTGGGCGTGAAGCGAGTCGAAGCCGTTGATCTGTTTTTTGATGCTCACGGTCAGTACACCGGATTCGATGTCGCGTATCCGACAACTCGATCAGGCGGGAAGCCAGAGGTTATTGCCCGGTTAAAGCGCGAGCTGCGTCCGAGTCTGAGTGTGATGGTGGGCGATGGAGTGAGCGATCTCGAGTCGCGGAGCGAGGTGGATCGATTCATTGGCTTCGGACGTTATGTGGTACGTGACCGGGTGAAGAAAGAAGCGCACGCGTTCGTCACCTCGCTGGATCAGCTGCTTGGGCTCTTGTGATTGCGAAAGGGAGTCGGCCTGCTGGATAGCGCCACGTGAGAAGTGGCGAGGCGGTCGCGCTT
>JBDSPT010000306.1:0-3243 GCA_039930205.1 Opitutus sp.
TCCCATGTTCAAGAAGTTCCTCATAGCCTTCGCAGGCTTCATCGTGGTCGTGATCGCTCTTGGCATCGTCAAGGCCGCCCAGATCAAGGAAATAAGTTCGGTCGTTCATACGCCTCCAGCGAGCGCCGTGACGACCGCGGATGCCATTAGTGCCGACTGGCACTCCTCGGTCAAAGCGATCGGTACGCTCGCTCCCGTCCAAGGGGTGACCGTCAGCGCGGACGCCGAGGGAACGATCGTCAACATCGCAGTGGAGAGCGGTTCTGCCGTAAAGCGGGGTGACCTGCTCGTTGAAATCGATTCGAGCGTTGAGCGTGCCCAGCTGGCTGCGGCGGAAGCCCGTGCGGCACTTTCGACATTGAGCCGCGATCGCGCGAAAGACCTCTGGGACCGCAAAGCATCGAGCCAGTCGGAATTCGACTCGGCTGATGCCACCCTTAAGCAGAGCAGCGCTGAAGTCGAAGGCCTGAAGGCGCAAATCGCCAAGAAGCAGGTGCGCGCACCGTTCGATGGGCGCGTCGGAATTCGCTCGGTGAATCTTGGGCAGTTCGTTTCCCGCGGACAGGCGTTACTGCCTTTGCAAAAGCTCGATCCGATCTTCGTAAACTTCTACGTGCCGCAGCGCCAAATGCAGGCGCTATCCGCCAAGCAAAAGATTTCTGTCGTCGTGGACGCTTACGAAACGACGCCCTTTGAAGGCACGATTACGGCGATCAATTCCGTCGTGGATGCCGCGACCCGAAACGTGTTCGTCCAAGCAACGCTCGGAAATCCGGAGGAAACATTGCGAGCGGGTATGTTCGCCCGAGTCGAGGTCGAGTTGCCCAGCACCGAGCCGGTTGTGGCGGTTCCGGCGACGGCGATCGCGTACGCTTCGTACGGCAACTCCGTTTTCATTGTTGAACAAATCAAAGACAAGGATGGCAAAGAGTACCTCGGGGTCCGGCAGCAGTTCGTAAAACTTGGCGCGACTCGCGGCGACCTGATTGCCATCGCGGAGGGCCTCAAGCCCGGCGAGAAAGTCGTGACGGCGGGTGTCTTTAAACTCCGCAATGGGGCTCACGTTCAGGTCAACAACACGGCTCAGCCCACCAGCAATCCAGAGCCAACGCCTGCGAATACCTGATCCTCCTGGCAGCAGTTGTAGACTGCCGCACCTGTGGCGCTCGGGAACTGGCGCTGTTTCAAACTTCCAACTCACATGCTCTCCAAGAGTTTCACCGACCTTTTCGTCCGCAAGCCGGTTATCGCGCTTGTGGTCAACATCGTGATCCTGGTTGTTGGCGTCCTGGCGTTCTTCAAGCTGAACACCCGCCAATATCCCCGCAGCGACAGCGCTGTGGTTAATGTCACGACCGTCTACTTCGGCGCCAGCGCAGATACGGTGCGCGGCTACATCACGACCCAGCTCGAGCGGGTCATCTCCAGTGCTGACGGCATCGACTACATTGAGTCGTCGAGCAGCGCCGGCATCAGCACCATCAGTGTATATCTGAGGCTCAACTACGATACGAACGCTGCGCTCGCGCAGATCAGTTCGAAGATCGATCAGGTCCGGAACGAGCTGCCGCCGGAAGCCGAGGCGCCAACGATCGAAGTGGCGACGAGCGACAGTCAGTTCGCATCGATGTATCTGAGTTTCTACTCGGACAAACTCGATCAGAACCAAATCACCGACTACCTGAACCGCATGGTTCAGCCGCGTCTGTCCGCCGTCAAGGGCGTGCAGCGCGCCGACGTTCTCGGCGGTCGGGTGTTTGCCATGCGGGTGTGGATAAACCCCGAGCAACTCGCGGCCCACGGACTAAGTCCGTCTGAGGTGCGGGCCGCCTTGCAGGCCAATAACGCGCTTGCGGCGGTCGGTTCAACCAAGGGCTCCATGCTCAGAGTGAGTCTCGTCGCCAATACGGATCTCAAGAACGTTGAAGAATTCAAACAGATGGTCGTCGCGCAGAAGAACGGCGTTATCATCCGTCTCCAGGATGTCGCTGAGGTGGTTCTCGGAGCCGAGAGCTATGACCAGGAAGTTCGATTCGGTGGCAAGACCGCCACCTTCATGGGAATCTGGGTTTTGCCCACCGAGAGCACGATCGAAGTCATCAAGCGCGTTCGCGAGGTCATGCCTGACATACAACGCGGTCTCCCGGCCGGCCTTGAAGCCACGATCGCGTATGATGCCACCAAGTACATCGACGATGCGCTGCACGAGATCGTCCACACTCTGCTGGAGACCCTGTTGATCGTCATGGTCGTGATCTTTCTATTCATGGGCTCGCTCCGTTCGGTGCTGATTCCGATCGTGGCCATGCCGCTTTCGCTCGTAGGCGCCCTTGCGCTGATGCTGGCGTTCGGATTCACCATCAATCTCCTGACCTTGCTCGCCGTCGTGCTCGCGGTCGGTATCGTCGTCGACGACGCGATCGTCGTGGTTGAAAACGTGGAGCGGCATATCCGGGAAGGCCATACGCCTTTCGACGCAGCAATTCTGGGAGCCAGAGAGTTGGTCGGTCCGGTCATTTCGATGACGATCACGCTCGCCACGGTGTACGCGCCCATCGCGTTTCAAGGCGGATTGACGGGCGCGCTCTTCCGCGAATTCGGTCTGACGCTGGCCGGTGCCGTGATGGTCTCGGGCTTTGTGGCACTGACGCTTTCACCGATGATGAGTGCGTATCTCCTGTCACCTCACGAGAAAGAAGAGCGCGGGATGAGCGGCTGGACGAATCGGTTCTTTGACCGCGTGCGCAACCGCTACGAACGCATGATTGGCGCAAGCTTGGGTTGGGTTCCGGTTACTTTGACCGCTGCGTTCATGTTAACGCTGCTGCTCGCACCGTTTTTCATGTTTGCGCAGAAGGAACTCGCGCCGAAGGAGGACGCGGGCGTGGTGTTCAGCATCCTGCAGCCTTCGCCCACGTCGACGATTGAGCAGAACGTGATCTTCGCGAAAGAGGTTCAGAAGATCTTCACGAGCCTGCCGGAGTACGAAAATTCCTTCCAGCTAACCGGTTCAACCTTCGGTTTCTCCGGCGTCATCCTGAAGCCGTGGTCCGAGCGCAAGCGCACCTCCACGCAGATCCAGGAATCGTTGCAGGGCCCGGCCTCCACCATCGCCGGACTTCAGGTGATCGTGACGACGCCCGAACCGCTGCCGTCGGGGGGCAACTTCCCCATTGAATTTGTGGTGCGCGCCACCGCCGACCACCGGGAAATGATGGAATATGCGCAAAAGCTCGCGCTGTA
>JBDSPT010000307.1:0-2588 GCA_039930205.1 Opitutus sp.
GCTACATCGAAGCGGGAGACGACGCGATCGTGGTGAAGGCAAGTCGCGCGTACGCCCGGTTTGGCGGCAGCGAAAACATCACGGTCACGAACTGCACGTTGAGGTCGACTTCGGCCGCGCTGAAGATCGGCACGGAAACGGTCGCCGACATCCGGAATGTGCTCTTCTCGAATTGCACCATTCAGAAAAGCCATCGCGGCGTGGCTATCGTTCTCCGCGATGAAGGAAACGTGGAGGGTGTCCTGGTCCAAAACCTCACCATCGAAACCCGGCTCTATCATCCGGACTGGTGGGGTGCCGCTGAACCGATCTATGTGAGTGCACAGCCACGCACTCCCGCCGGGCGAATCGGCCGTCTGCAACATGTGCGCTTCCATCAGATTCAGGCCACCAGTGAGGGCGGTGTGCTGATCGCCGGCTCACCCGAATCGATCATCGAAGACGTGGCCCTTCATGACGTGACCGTGCGCGTCGTCCGGACGAGTGAACAACCCGAGGGACGCGTCGATCTACGTCCGCCCGACAGCTTGGGTATTCGAATTGAGCCAATGACGGGCATTCGAGTGCAACACGCGCGGGACATACTCGTGCGAGACTGCACGGTGCGTTGGGTGCGCGACAGACCTGCGACGGCGTTGGGCCTGCGACACGACGAAGACACGGCCGACATCCGAATCGAAGGATTCCGGGAATTGCGGTAGGGCGTGTCTTCAAAATGATTGTCATAGCGAGGTGCGCGAAGCGCGCCGTGGCGATCCAACAGGATTGCTTGTCGTCCGCTCTGAGGCACTCCTCGCAATGACAGAGTTTGAAGACACGCCCTGGTGTGAGGCCCGGCACGTTACCTTAAGAATTCGCGGACTGAGTTGTTGTGTCGGTCTGAGGCGCGAACAACCCCGGCGTGGGTTGGAATGCGCGGTGTGCTCATCTTTGTCAGGGCGAGGAGAGAAGCGACGCGGCCATCCATCAGAAATTTCAGCTGGATCGCCACGCCGGCAGGCCGTCTCGCAATGACAAAACAGGAGGAGTTTATCCGCAGCGAGCCCTCCGCCCGAGCATCTGCGACAGGGGTGCCGTCACGCGAAATGCGGCTTTCGAGAACGGCGCTTGCCGCCACTTGATTCCACCTTAGCCATAAGCGCACATGTCCACCACCGTCTTTACGATCGCCAACCAGAAGGGTGGCGTTGGCAAAACCACGACCGCGGTCAACCTCTCGGCCGCATTAGCGGAAAAGAAAATTCCGACGTTGCTGATCGATCTTGATCCGCAGGCGAATGCGACCAGCGCCATCGGAGTGGAAAAGCAGGCAGGAAAGAGCCTCTATGGACCGTTGCGTGGTGAAGGCACCGCGGAAGAGATGGTCACCGCGACGTCGTACGCCCACCTGTCCCTGCTACCGAGCGAAGAGGATCTCGCTGCCGCGGAGATCGAGCTGGCTCAAACCGAGAACTATCTTCTCCGCCTCAAAACCGTCCTTGAGCCGATCCGTAGCTCCGGCAAGTACCGCGTCATCATCATCGATTGCCCCCCTGCCCTCGGCATGCTGTCGATGAACAGCCTCGCCGCGGCGAATTATCTGCTGATCGCTCTGCAGTGCGAGTACATGGCACTGGAAGGACTCGGCCAGATTTTGCGAAACGTCGAGCGACTCAAATCCGCGCACGTCAACGACGGTCTCGAACTCGGCGGCGTCGTGATGACCATGTTCGACATGCGCACGAAGCTCTCCCGGCAGGTGGTCGACGAAGTGAAGGAGCATCTATCCGACAAGATCTTCAAAACGGTCATTCCCCGCACCGTGCGGCTCAGCGAAGCGCCGAGCTTTGGGAAAACCATCTTCGAGTACGATGCGATGAACCCCGGCTCGACCGCTTACCGACAACTCGCCAAGGAAGTGATCGAGCGCTTCGGTTTGAAAAATGCGAACTGAGGTGACGCTTTTCAAAGTTCGGCCTGACGCAGTCGGCTTCGAGGGGCGTACGGCTGCGACTGCGGGTGAGGAAGGCGCGATCAACCTCTGCGCGCGCGAGCGCGCCGCCTACGCACGGGCGCTGCGAACTCCGCTTGCGCAACTTAGCCGGACCAATGCATTTGAACCGCGGATATCACGAATAGGCGCGGATAATTCAGCGGTGGAACCACGCAGTGAAAACGGAATCCATCACGAACCAGAGGGTGCATCTGATCGAGTTCGCTGTTTTGCTTTCAATGCCTTGATCCGCGTCAATCGGTGCAATCCGCGGTTAATTTCGTCTGCATTGTTACGGCTTAGCCGCGCACCCTCATTAGGCCGTTCGACGCGATGATCCCTTCTCTCGCCAAGTACGGCCACTCCTTCCTCGTCGGGATCCAGAGCAACCTCGTGTACCGGTGGAATTTCGCGATCCGCGGATTCTTCTCCCTGTTTCACCTGGCGGTCGTATTCGTCCTCTGGGGCGCAGCCTACACCGGCAACGCCACGATTGGCGGCTTCGCGCTCGAGCAGACCATCACGTACTTCGTGATGCTGATCGTCCTGCAGTTCCTCATCGGGGCGTTCAACGAGGACTACCAGATCAGCGAAGAAATCCGCAACGGTCTGATCA
>JBDSPT010000308.1:0-3675 GCA_039930205.1 Opitutus sp.
AGCTGTCGCTGTATTTGCTGTAACCGAGTTCATCGACCGTGATCGCGTCCGGGCTATTCGGCTGAATTGCGACGACGCCGAGTCCGCGCGATTTCATTTTGTTGATCCATGGCACCATTCGCGATTCCGCGGCGTGCGAATAGGGACAATGGTTCGAAAGAAACACGACGAGCAGGTATTTGTGCTGCTTGAAGTCGGCGAGGGTGTAGTTGCGATCATCGACTCCGAGCAGGTTGAACGCCGGCGCAGTATCCCCGATCTGGATGCGTTTAAAACCGTCCGGGAGATTGCGTTCTAGCTCAGGTCCAGAGCCCGTGACATGCTCGGGCGTTATCGCGGGGGCCGCGATGAGCGACGTTGCGAGCCCAAACAAGAAGGTAAATTTTGAAATAGAAATCATAAGCTTAAGGGTAGGCAAACAATGAACCTGGAGCCGGACGTTCGACGTAATCCGGCCGGCGTGGCTCTAGATCCGCTGGCAGCTCGGCGGCGCGTACAGTTGCGAGACGAGCAGTGAACGATACTCGGCTGAGTTCGTGGCGAAAACAGACGTTAGGCTTGGGCAAACGCTGCTTTCACCTCGGCGTGAAAGCGCGGCACGACCTCGAAGGGTTTATATTCCACGTCTTTGACGGTAAGTGTCTCGATCGGCAGGTAGCCGCGGTAGCCGGCGTCCCGAACAATTTTAACGAACCGATTCAGGTCGAGGCGTTTAGGGCTGTCCTTTCCGTACGGACTTTCCTTGATTTGGAAATTTACGGTGTAAGGCACCACCGCCGCAATCTCGGCGTACGGGTCTTTGGGATAGTTGCCAGTATCGAGAATGATTCCGGCCCATTCCGAATTCACCATCTCGATCAACTCGATGGTTTGGTCGGCCGTTTTCAGGAAATCGCTGTGGTTCTGCACCCCAACGATCACGCCAAATTTTTTGCCATGCTCAGCGCAGGTCCGGATATCTTCAGCCATCCATTTGTTCACTTCCGCCCGATTGGCGCCAGGAGCTTCCTGCCCGGCGAACACCCGAATGACCGGGGCGCCCAGCTTCGCGGCGACTTCAATCCAGTCCTTTGCCCGCTGCACGTCCACCGCGCGGGCGGCCTTGTCTGCCGCGGCGAAGTTGTTGCGAATGCCCGTGCCGCTGATGTCGAGGCCGAGCAGGAACGCGCGTTTCTTGAACTTGGCGATGTACTCGTCGCTCGGGACTTTTGGATACTCCGGAAAATAGTAGCCGGTGGGATCAATGGCATCGAAGTCGTTTCGCGCGCAAAACTCCATCACATCGAAAAGAGTCATCTTGGGCGCGCTGCCGTCCTTCCCCGGCAGAAGCGCATCGTTGAATGAGAACGCATTGAGGCTGGTCTTCAGTTTCGGTCCTCCGACGCGGTGGAACCGGTTCTTGGCCGGAGCAACGGGCGTTGCCGGTGCCGGTGCCGCGGACCCCAGATGGGGCAGTGAAAAGGTGGCCGCAGCCAAGGCGGTGAGGCCAGCGGAAGTCTTGATAAAATCGCGACGGTTGAGCGTTGGTTTCATGGGATAGTCGATTGGGGTTATTGAGCGACCGAGTACACTTCCACCAAGGCGATGCCTGTTCCACCGGTGACCAGCGTGGTGTAGACGCCGGGCGGCAGTGTTACGAGCAGTGCGGCATCCTTGGATCCGGTCGGAAAGGCAAACGCGCCGACCGTCGATGCGGCTGTTGCGACGTCCGCCGCGTTGTCCGCCTTATCCCAACCGCTGTTGGTTCCAATCTTCACTCCAATCTGGCTCTGCAACGTCAGGACCGGCGCTGCCAGTGTGCCGTTCACGCCATACTTCGACAGCGCAGGACCTGCGGCCCGCACCAAGACCTTCTGCGGTAGCCCACCTGAGATGACAAAACCAGCGATCAAGGCCTTGTCGCCCGCCTGTACTTCACCGCGAGTTGCCATATTCACGAGGCCCGAACCGGCCCCGCCCCCACCGCCACCGCCACCACCGGTCGGGTCTGAAAGATTGAGCCCATCCTGGTCAATGTAGACGTCATCGGCATAAAACGCGGCGTCAGCCGCCTGGGGCGCAGCAATGTTGCCCGCCGTGTTGGTGAAATAAAAGACATCGAGGTGGGCTGATGCCGGATCGAGATCGCCATCCGGCTTGGCCCGAAATCCGCCGAATTCTCCGGCCACGAAGGGGAAAACCAAGACCGGCGTGCCGGAATTACCGACGCGCGTGTAGACTTGATAGTCCTGCTGGGCCTTGGAGACGCTCAAGTTCCGAATGTAAAACCACTGGGACACCCAGACGTTGTTCGGCCGGTTGGTCACGATGTTCTGGAATCCAATCACGCTCGCTGGATTTGCCGGGTTGGGGTCGCCATTGTAGGCCCGAAACTGGTCAGCGCCAACGTCGTAACCCGTGACCGGACCTGATTCGTTATATTGGGTTGGGATATCCACCGCCGACATGCCCACATTCATGTCGATTGACGGCGGAAATTCGGTCCCACCGATGTTAACCGTCTTCGTGTACCAGCGGTAAAACGCGGTGCCCGTGGTGCCGTAATTGATTGGCGCCGGACGGCCAATCAGGCGGCTCCGATGGTCACTGGCGTAGGGATGCCCTGGATTCATCACCATGACGTGGTTCCCGGCGGCAGCGCCCTGGACGTCAGGATCGATGACGATGGAGACGCTGGAATCGGCCACCGTCCCGACATTACTTTGGGTAAAAATCCACTTTTTGAGGTTGCCCCCCTCGAAGTCGTCGAACTTCTGCCAGTCGGCATAAGCGTGGATTCCGAAGATAAGGATCAGGACGACCGAGAATAGGGCTTTCGTTTTCATGTTTAAAGGAGCGCGGGTGCGGTACGGCTGAACGCGGGGGTAATCGACTTGAGATTGAGGTGGGTGGAGAGGGTCGAAAGAAGCGGTTTCGGGCGGTCAGTTCCCGTCAGAATGCAACGGTGGCGGAGAGCCGGTACGAACGCGGATACTTGAAGACTTCCGAGCGTTTGTTCACCGTCCGGTCCCTGACCGCGTCGTGATATGAGACGGTCGTCACGTCCAGGCGGTCATCCAGCAGATTGTTGATGTTCAATTTGAGGCTCCAGCGGGTCTTCCAGACTTTGAAATGATAGTAGAGGCCAGCGTCGAAATTCCAGCTGCCCGCGGTATCCGGAGTAGGAAAGTAATTCTGCCCCACCCGGCTGCCTCCGATCGAAATGGCGGTCTGCGACGCGCTGGCGTAGGTGGCGCCAAAGCCCATCGCAAAGTTGTTGAGTGGTCCCTCGGTGAACTCGTAGCGAGTCCAGAATGTCGCCTGGTGCGCCGGATTGAAGAACAAACTTACGCCGTCGATTCCCGACACCGCCTGGCTTGGCCGCAAGGGGTTCGCCTCGCTGATCTGCTTGCCGCTCTGATCGAAAAACTGATCGGCCACGCCATCGCCATTGGTATCCTTGGATGTGATACCAAAGGCCTCGCGCCCAAACACCCGCACCACGCGGTCGTACTCCGTGCCGGCGTAGACCTGTCCGTCCGCCTGGGAGATGAAATCAACCATCTGAAACGCGCCCTTGGCCTCGCGCTGCGTGTAGGAATAGTTGAGCAGAAACTGCAGATTGTCCGTCGGCTGGAAAATCACCTCGAGGTCCACGCCCCTCGATTCGTCAGCGAACGTGACGTTGGCCCCTGC
>JBDSPT010000309.1:0-5210 GCA_039930205.1 Opitutus sp.
ACGACGGCAACCTCATCGCGGATCTCCTCGTCGGGAATGACGAACGTCTCGCCATAGGCCTGGTTGAACTTGATGCCAATATCGCGCGTCATCTCGAGGTGTTGCTTTTGATCACGACCCACGGGCACCAGGTTCGTATCGTAAAGCAGGATATCCGCGGCCATCAGCACCGGATAAGCGAACAGCCCAAAGTTCGGTGAAATGCCCTTCGCGGTCTTGTCCTTGTAACTGTGCGCCCGCTCCAGCAATCCCATCGGCGTGACGCTGCCAATCAGCCAGTTCAGCTCGCACACTTCCGGCAAATCGCTCTGCCGCCAAAAAACGCACTTCGTCGGATCAAGCCCGCACGCGAGCCAGTCCAGCGCAATCCCACGCGTAAAACCACGCCGCGCTGCTGCGTCTGTCAGGGACGTCAGCGAGTGATAATCGGCGATGAAGTAGAACGCCTCGCCGCGATCCTGCAGCTCGATCGCGGGCCGCATGGCACCGAAGTAGTTGCCAATATGGAGCGTGCCCGAAGGCGTGATACCAGTGAGAATTCGCATGAATAGGTTCGTCGTTACTTCCGGACGGCCGGCGAACGCCATCGCGGAAACGCCCGAGCACGATTAGGAGCGCGTCCAAGCGCAAGCCTAGTCTCGCGGAGTGAACCCGCTCAGTCGCGTCGCGCGATGGCGGAAATCACCTGGCGATTACGCGCCAGGGTATTGTTCGGCAGGTGTCCGCCAAACGCGGTCAATGGCATGATGAGCGCGCGCTGACCCAGGAGCGTTCCCGGTTGCAGCACCGCATTGCAACCCACTTCAGCGCCATCGCCCAGGATCGCGCCAAATTTCCGCAGTCCGGTTTCGTACGTGGCGTCACCGGTGCGGATCGAGATCGGTTGCTGATCGAGCCGCAGATTCGAGCAGATCGCGCCGGCGCCGAGATGGGCCCGGTTGCCGAGAATCGAATCACCCACGTAGCTAAAATGCGGGACCTGCACCTGATCCATCAGGAGGCAGTTCTTGAACTCACAGGAATTCCCCAACACGCACTTTTCGCCCACGATCACATTGCCGCGAAGGTAGGCACCCGGCCGGATTTCGGTATGAGCTCCGATCCAGAGCGGGCCGATCAATGTGGCATAAGCCGGAAGTTTAACCGTCGCGTGCAACCACACCTGGCCCTCGATGTGAACGCCCGGCGGAATTTTGTCCGCCCAGGTCGGCAGCGTGCACTGCGCGAGCGCTGGTCCCACCGCTTTGATCCAGTCCCATGGCGGTGCGTCCGCCACGAAGTATTTGTTGAATGGAGCCAGCGATTCCGGCAGCGAAAAAAAGTCTGAAGCTTTCACGCCGCTGTGATGGTGACGGATTGGGTCTGCCGCAACGTCGGAGTGTGGTTAACCCACGCGCGTCAAGGTACGCAGGGGATCCGATCGAGTGATCGAACCCCGATGGACGCCACCTCCCACCCGTCACCTGAACGCGTTACGCGACCTCGGGCGTTCACCCGCGAAGATGCCCAATGAACAAATCGAGAATCGCGGAACGAGTTTCGGATACGTCAAGGTTCGCCATCACCCTGAGGTGCGCGCCGGGCACGAAGCGGAGACACCCGCCGCGGCATCGCCTGACCATCACTTCTGAAACGCGCCTGCGCTGCTGCCGCCGACGTCAAAGCCTCACAGAACTAACCGTCGTCCGGGCCGCTTCCGTTCGTCGTGGGCGCCAGCGCTGCAATGACTCGACGAAGTTCGGCGATTTGAATCGGCTTGATGAGATGCGCCAGAAATCCCGCCTTCCGCGTCCGCGCCCTGTCTTCCTCCATGCCATAGCCGCTGAGCGCAACTCCGCGTAATCCGTGCTGCGTTCGAAGCTTTTCCATCATCTCCACTCCCGTTCCGTCCGGCAGCCCGATGTCAGAAATCACCAAATCGAACGCCTGCTTCTCCGCCGCGGCGAGCGCCAGAGTCACATTGCTGACGGCGACGATCTGGTGTCCATCCCGCCCCAACAGCCGACTGAGTGTCAGAAGGCTGCTCTCGTCATCTTCGACGAGAAGGAGCCGCATCGGCACCATCGTTGATCCAGCAGAAATCGAGTTACTACGAACGGTCGGTTTCGCAGGTGCCGCGCTGGCAGACTCTGGCGGGGGCTCACCAGAGAGCGCCGGCAACTCCACCAGGAACGTCGCTCCGCGATCAAGTCCGTCGCTCCTGGCGGTAATCCGACCTCCATGGAGATCGACCACCGCCCGGGCAATCGCCAGTCCAAGTCCCAATCCACCGAAACGATGCGCTCCTTTGCGGTCACCCTGCTCAAAGGGCCGAAAGATCTGATCCAACTGATTGGCTGCGATTCCGATCCCTGTATCAGTGACGTCAATGCACAGCCATTCGCGACCGTCTTGCTGACGATGCTTCCGGGTCTGGATGATAATCCGTCCTCCCGGCGGAGTGAACTTCACCGAGTTGCGCAAAAGATTCCAGACGACCTGCTGAAATCGCGCCGGATCCGCCATGAGCATGGGTTGATCCGCATCGTACTGCCGTTCGATCGGGAGGTTCTTGGCGTTCGCTTCGTCGCGTACGATCTCCACCGCCAGATCAATCAGCGCATGCGCGTCGCATCGCGCCGCCCGCAACTGCAGTTTCCCATTCGAAATGGTCGTGAGGTCCAGCAGATCGTCGATCAAACGGGCCTCGAGCTCGATATTTCGCTCCATCATGCCGAGCTGCTCGCGAACCTCTGCAGGCAATCGTTGATCGTCAGCGAGCGCACTCGCGGTCATCAGCACCGGCGTAAGTGGCGTCCGCAGTTCATGCGATAACGCAGCGAGGAAATCATCTTTGGCGCGACTCGCGCGTTCCACCGCATCCTGCGCGTGCTTGAGCTCGTGGATATCAGTATTTGAACCAAACCAACGGATAATATTCCCGTCTCCTCCCCGTAAAGCATCCGCTCGCACGAGGAACCATCGATACTCGCCCATTTTTGACCGCAGTCGAAATTTCACTTCATAGCGCTCGCCCGACGAAATCGAAACCTGCCACGCGGATAGCGCGGCCGGGAGGTCATCAGGGTGCACAAACTGCAACCAGGCACTTCCCACCACATCGCGCTGCAAGTCCGTGCCGAGATACTCGAGCGCCTGCTGATTCGCATAATCCATTTCGCCCGATACCGTCGCCGTCCAAAACTGCAGCGACACGACATCCGAAAGCAGTCGAAATCGCTCGGCCGATTCGGCCACGCTCGCGGCGGAGGACTCTGATTGCGCCTTCGCCAGTCGCAGTTCCTCGAGCCGCGCCTCCAGCGTCTGTGCGTGCTGTTCGATCGCCGCCTGCGACCTTTGCAGCGCTTCCTCAACTTCACGAACGCCGGTCACATCGCGAGCGACGCTCAGAATCTGCCCCGGTTTCCCATTTGCACCCATGATCGGAGTCACAATCACGTCCCACCATTTCGGCGTGCCGGTGAAGGTAAGACAGCAGCCTCGCACCCGTCCGATCCCACCCGCACGAGCCGCATGCACCGCCGCCCACGCCTCGCGCCGCATCATCTCAATCGCGCAGAAATCCGGCCAGTAGGTATCCTTCACCCGCCCGAAATCAACGATGTCCATCAAACGCTGACCGTTCTCACTCATCCACTGGATCCGACCGTCAAGATCCAGAACATTGATACAGTCCGCCGTGGCGCCCATCACACCCTGCAGAAACGCCTCGCTCTCCCGCAGCTCCCGGTCGACCCGGGCTCGCAGAACCAGCGGCCACACCCGCGCGGTGACGTCCTCCAGCATTCGTAAATCGTCGTCAGTCCAGGCTCGCACGACCGAATCCGTGACGCCGAGCAGGACCGTCGTCGCCCCTTGGCGCCGAAACGGCTGCACCATGTACGAACGGATCCCCCGCGACATGTAGTTCGCCACTCGACCTTCCGTCACCGGATGGGTGGTCACGTCTTCCACGGCAAAATTGGCCGTTGAGTACTTCCGCCACCACTCGATCCCACCAAGATCAAACAGGTTGTAACGACCCTCAAGCGTCGGTGACTGGCCGCGTAACCAGTTGTGACTGACCACCACGAGGTTCTTTTTCTCCACACACTCGATGAAGTAACACCGATCCGCGCTGAGCTCGCGGCCGACCGCTTCCACCGCGAGCGTGACAATCGCCGCTTCCGAATCCGCCGTCGCAAGATTCCGAGAAAGTGTGGTTAAGAATTCCGTTCTTCGCTCAACCCGCTTCCGCGCAGAGATATCATTGAACAAGATCGCCACCCGCCGGCTTTCGGCTCCTCCGTCGCGGAAGGCATAGACGCTGAACCAGCGGTTTAACACCGCCGACGAATTCTCAAATCGGGTGGGCTTCCCCGTGAGCGCGACTTTCCCATACGTATCGATCCAATGCTGTTCGATGGTCGGGAGCATTTCGCGGATGCGCCGCCCCTGCGCGTTGATCAATCCCGTTTGCTCTTCGAACACCGCGTTGGTCTCCAGGAAGAGATAGTCGACCGCCGTACCACTTGGATCGAAAACCATCTGGATGACGCAAAACGCCTCATCGATTGAATCAATCAAGGAACGGAACCGATCGTCCCCGCTCAACGTCGCCGAAGGATCACTGCCGCTCACGTTCGCAATATTGTCCGCCGGATCTGCATTCGCAGATCCTGAGCCGGCCGGCAAATCAGCTCTCAGAGCTGCTCCGGCCGCGTCCGTGACGGACTCGGGACTTGATTTTTTTACCACGGGTTCGGTGCGAGCGACGCGAAAATGAGGATCATGAACGGAAGCAAGACTGCGACCTGGCCAGAACAAATGAAAGAGAATCGTTCCCAAGCCGACAGACTCAGAAGCGGGAAACTGAATACCCATTTTCCCGCAGAGCAAAGAGGCGACCGGTCTTTCCGAACTTCAACTTCATGGATGCGGCTGAGTAGCGGTTCGGGTGCGCAAGTGGGTCTTGATAGGTGAGTCCCGATTCCATGAAAACCCTCTTCCCTCCTGCCGTCGTTCTCACCCGGCTGCTTTCGGCCGTGCTGGCATTTGTTGCGCTCGTGACCGCGGCCGCTGCTTCGATCGCCCTCCAAGTTTCTCCCACGTACGGCATTCCGCGCCAATTTCCACCCGGTACCACGATTGTTCTGAAAACGGATCCGGCACAGGGTTCAACCTACCAGTGGTTTCACGATGGTGCGCTGATGGCTGGGGCAACGCTTCCC
>JBDSPT010000310.1:0-2652 GCA_039930205.1 Opitutus sp.
GTCACGGACTACGACTCGAACTTCCAGTTTGTACGGCACGTGCTGAACATGAGCACGACCTTCCCCGGTAATCGCGGGATGTGGCGGGCCATCGACGTGCCCGCCGTGCATCACGCGTTCTATGCGACGATCATCTTGTGGGAAGCGGTCTCGGGCGCGCTCATCGCGATGGGAGCGTGGCAACTCTGGCAGACCCGTACTTCGCCCGCCGCGAAGTGGCAGCAGGCCAAGAGTCTCGCGACGGCGGGTCTGACGTTGAGTCTCCTGCAGTGGTTCATCGCTTTTATCAGCGTCGGCGGCGAGTGGTTCCTCATGTGGCAATCCAAGTCGTGGAACGGCCAGGACGCGGCCTTCCGCAGCTTCGGGCTGATGGCACTCACTCTTCTCTTCCTCAACCAACCTGACTCGGACATCCTACCTGCGACCAACCCTTCATCCGACCCCAAATGAACAAACGCATCATCTATCCTCCCGGCTTCGCCGCGGCGCGAGGCGCCTACAGTCCGGCCATTTTGCTGGATATGAACGGCAGTCACCTGCTGTTCGCGACCGGACAACTCGCTGTGGACTCCGCGGGTAACGTGGTGGCGCCAAACAATGCGGTCGAACAGACGGAGTACGTTTTCGAACTGATCCGCCAAATCCTGGATGCCGCCGACATGACGTTCGACCACGTGATTCGAACTCAAACTTACCTGACGAACATGGACGACTTCCCGAAATTTTCGGGGATACGGAATCGACGGCTCGCCGGCTCACTCGCCGCCAGCACGTTGATCGCGGTCAAGGGCCTGGCCCGACCCGGGTGCTGCGTGGAAATCGAAGTCACCGCCGCCAAATGATTCCGGTACCGACCCCGTTGTGCATCGCCGACGACGCGACATTTTGGCCGTGGCGTCGATGGCCGGAGTTTTCGCGTCGCGCCGATCCTGCGCAGACGACCGTCATCGTGCCGCTTGCGGGGACCGCGGACTGGGGCCTCGGCCATGCCCTTGATGCGGAGGAAACGGTCCTCATGACGGTTTTGAAAGAGGCGTCGAAAGCACGACCCGAATCGCTTTCGATTCTCGTGATACCGCCCGTCCGATTTGTGCTCGGTCCTTTTCCTGGCTGCGCGTTCGCGGTGGATCCGACCATCGCGCACGCACTCCTCGCCGAAGTCCTGGGTTCGATTGCGGTGTCTGGGTTTCGTCGCGTGGTACTCTACAATGCAAGTCCGTGGAATGAGGAGCTCATTGCAGCCGCTGCGCGCGACAACCGCATCTCACTGGGCCTGCAGATCTTTCGGATCAGCTTGAGTGGGCTCGGCCTGGATCTACATCCCACGCGAAGCACCAGTCGCCGCAAGGTCCAAACCCTGATAACCGCCCTGACCGGCCGCGAGCCCGACTCGCCCATCGCGCCTATATCCGGATCGCTGTTACACAGCGAAGAACGCGTTCAGCCACTCACCGAAACGCCGGTGCCGCTGGCAGCCGCAAATTTTGAGGCGGCTGAGACGCTGGCTTCCGCCGCTGCCCACCTCGTCCGCCTTTTAATCGAGGTGGCGGCGCGTCCACCCCTGCCCCATGGCGGAAAGATCGTTCCCGCGCAGCCCTGAACCGAATGTCGACCTCTCTCTTCCCCTCTTACCGCAACCGTTACCTCCCGGCGATGACGGCCGCGCAAATTGCAGCGTTACCCGACAAGGAATGGGCACCGGTGATCATCGCCACCGGAGCAATCGAGCAACACGGTCCGCACCTTCCGGTCGCGGTGGATTCCTTTCTGGCGCAAGTCTGGCTCGAGCGTGCTCTACCCAAGCTGGCGGCGGACGTATCCTGTTATGTGGCACCGCCCATCACGCTGGGAAAAAGCAATGAGCACACCGGGTTTCCCGGTACGTTGATCGTCAGCAAGGACACGCTACGGGCGCTTCTCCTTACGATCGCACGGCAGGTCCAGACGTGGGGCTTCCGCAATCTCGCGGTGCTCAACACGCACGGCGGAAACTCGGCGGTCATCACATACACGTTACGCGAAATCTCCGCCACGCTTGGGCTGCGCTGCCGCGCCCTGGCGCCGAAGTCTAGCATCACCGTGCCGCCGCAAGAGGCCACCTACGGCTATCACGCCAACACCTTTGAAAGCGCCGTCATGCTCGCGGCGGTGCCGCAATACGTGGACATGAAGGCAGCCGTCTCGGAATACTGCGGCAGCGTCGACGATCCGGGTGAGCTGAGACCGGAGCGAGCGCCAGCGACGATGGCGTGGATCACCTCAGACCTTTCCAAATCAGGCATCATGGGCGATGCCACGGCCGCAACGACGGAGCTCGGCCACGCGTGGCTCGATCACGCCGCGGAGGGATTCGGCGTTGCGATCGCCGAATTCTGCCGATCTGGAAAAAGTATGCGCCAGTAGTGCGGCGTCTTTGCCCCGCTCGATCGGGCTGCCCAACCGCAGGTCAAACACGCTGCCCTACCACCAAGACGCTTGGCGGTCAGTTCCCCGACTCACCCGACAGGGCGCCCACCAAGGCCGGAACGCCTGGCCGGCTCCTTGTTTCTTGCCACAAGCGGGCCGCACCGATGCGGTGGCGTAATGAGTTCCGCTGCCGCCCGCGTTGACGGGCGTAAACCCGATCAACTTCGTTCCATCACCTACGAGGCC
>JBDSPT010000311.1:0-3927 GCA_039930205.1 Opitutus sp.
TTGTCCAAGAGTTGCCGTTGGTGAATCTGCCGGTCGTACACAAAGTGAAGCTCGAGTTGTTCGCAGACTTTCTGAACTTTGGATCTTGGCTCAGCAAGAGCGTGTTCAACGACGTTGAACTCTTGAACGCATCGCCGACCAACGGCGGGCAAGTCCGTGGGCTCGGCGCAGCGACGTACAATGCTGCGGCGGGCGGAAAAATAAGGCCAACTTTCGTCGACGGATCGACAACGGTACTCTCGCTCGACGCAGCCAACAATCTTGTATTCGGTACTAACGTACCGGCGGAAGATTCAAGTTCGAGTTCGGTTATCCGCGCCAACAACGGAGAGAGCCGCTGGAAGATCCAAGCGGGTGTCAGGTTGCGGTTCTGAAGTCTATTCCATCGATTCTGGCGACCGTTTCGGTGCGGTCGCCTTTTTTGTATCCGGAACCTCCAGGCCGGAGCGGAAGTGTACCCCGATTAGTTTGAGCGCGCTCGGTGCGCTGCGGCGCGAATGGAATGGATATGTATACGGCGTCAGCTCACGCGCCGCATTCGCCACAAGTCAGCGGACTGTGGCCGCAAGCCGAAATTGGCGGTTTTTTTACGCCCTCGGCACCACAAACCTATTGACGACATTTTTGGAAATTCAATAGGTTGTGGTTGCCGCACGGCAGGACCACATCCTGTAGTGGTCAGCAACCCGTAAATAAGTTTTAGCAAGTTTAGTTCGCTCATACGTCCGGTGCATTAAAGAACCGGCTGAATTCTCCCCAATCTTCTCCTTTCGTCCGTTCTCATGCACAAAAGTTTTCTCGTTGGTGGTAAAACGTTCCTACTCGATCAATCGAAGGCGGAGGCTGCGTTTGCCGCGAAGAAAGTGATCAATGGTCGACAGACCATGTGCTTCAACCTGCTCCCGCTGAAGTATCAGTGGGCTTACGACCTTTATCGCAAAATGAAGGCTAATCACTGGGAACCCGAGGACATACCGATGGGGAAGGACATCGAGCAGTGGCGTGACGAGAAAGCAGTTTCAGATGTTGAGCGATGGATCATCAGGATGGGGATCGGGTATTTCTCCGCAGCTGAAGGAATTGTTGGCGACAATATCCAGCATGTCGTGCGCGAACTGGTAACTGCGCCGGAGCTGAAGCTGGTCCTCGGACGGCACGCGCATGAGGAAAATATTCATGCGGACTCGCTGTTGTACATGATCGCATCTCTCGGCATCAATCCACACGAGTGCGAAGCTATGTTCGAGGACGTTCCAACGATCGTTCGGAAGAACGAGTTCGTCACGCGAGTTTCGAAGTCGCTGCGTCGCGATCTCGATCTGACTTTGCCCGACAATAAGAAACTTTTGGCGAAGAATATTTTCGTTTTCGGCCAATGCATGGAAGGCACACAGTTCTATGGCCTCTTCGGCATGGTGCTTTCGCTATATCGCCAGAATAAGTTCCCAGGGATCGGTCAAATGTTCCGGTACACGCTTCGGGACGAATCCAACCACATCGAGGTGTTCCGAAATCTGTTCATGGATTTGGTGGAAGAGAACCGTGAAATCTGGACCGTGGAATTCAAAGAGGAACTTCGTGGTTTGATGCGTGAAGCGATCACTCTCGAGAAGGAGTTCATCCGTGATTGTCTTCCAGTGAACGCAGTCGGGTTGGCTGTGGAAGAGTTTCTTACCTACATCGACTTTATCGCGGACCGGCGGCTTGAAGGCTGCGGACTGGCCCCGCTCGCTACCGGGATCAAGAACCCGTTGCCCTGGCTCGCCGAGATGATGGACATCAAGAAGGAGCAAAACTTCTTCGAAGGTCGGGTTACAGAGTATCAGAAAGCGTCGTCGCTGAATGTTGCAGCGGATGACGAGCTTTGAGACGAGTATCCGATTCGTTTTCGCTAGCATTATAGTTTCCGACCTTCGTACCTACCCCACGTCGTGATGCACGAGCCTGGAGCGCTGGCGAAAACGTTTCGTCGCGCGCCCCGTGTCTCACCTCTCTGTTCCGGTTTTTTTTCTTCGATTTTAGACGCGCCGTTGTTCGCGCGTCTTTCTCTTTTTCTTCCCCTCCTCCGCCTCTCGTCCACCGCACCGTCATGAGTAATCCCACACTTGCGCACGATCTAGCCCTTAAGCGCACCGTCCACACCCCTCTCGATCAGAAGCCCCACTATGCCTGGCGCGACGTTCTCGCCGCTGAGCCGATCGTCATCCCTTCCGTAATCCTCCTTTGCCCACATGGGGAAGAGCGTTTCGATATTGCGGAGGTTGCAGATACACTCGGCAAGGCGCTTACGAACGTTTGTCTCGCTCGCGGCGAAAAGGATATATTCAACGACGCCAATCGGGCTTGGGTCGCACGTATCTGTCGTGAGGTAGCCGGGAATCTTGAGACACTGGCCCGGTCGTCCACACCCCTTCGACTGTCGCTTAATGCTTTATACGAGTTGATCGAGAAGACTCTCGTAGATAACAACGCGTACTTCGTCGCCAAAAGCCTTTTGCTGAATCGGGCACGTAAGATCTCCGTCAACCGGGAAGCGGCCGCTCAATCGTCGCTCCGAGTGATTCGTCGCAACAATAAGGTCGTGCCGTGGAGCGACCAGAAAGTCGAAATTGCGGTTCGCAAGACGTTCCTCTCGTTGCAGCGCGACTCAGCACCTGCCGTCGGTATTACCAAGGCGGTTACGGAACGAGTCCATTCCTCAAAACAAACCTTCGTTCACATCGAGGAGATTCAGGATATGGTACAGGAGGAGTTGATGAAGTCCGGCCACTTCAAGGTGGCTGAGGCATACATCCTGTTCCGGGCTGATCGTGCGAATGCGCGAAGCGTCGGAGACGACGATATCGCACCCGAAGAGCCTTTTTCGGCATCTGCCTCGGGTTCGTCCGCCCAAGCTTCGCTCATCGTTCTCAAACATGCAGACGGAACAAACACGTTTTGGGACGGCGCCGATCTGAGAAAACGAATTGAATTCGCCCGCATTGGTTTGGATCTCTGCCTGTCCAACGACGAGATCGAGCTAGAGCTTCGACGCTCGGTTTACGATCAGATCTCGCAGAAGGATTTAGATGCGACAATCATTCTTAACTCGAAAACATTGATCGAGCGCGACGCGGATTTCGCCAAGTTTGCCGGGCGGATTCAGCTGACGTACCTCTACGAAGAGATTCTCGGCTGGAACATCGAGCGAGATGGTATCGGAACACTCAAATCCTGCCATCAACGCGCATTCCGTAAATATCTGGAGCACGGCGTCGCTATCAAGCGTCTCAATCCACGTCTTTTGGAATTTGATTTGAGTCGTTTGTCGGCGGCGCTCGATCCGTCGTCGGATATGGAGTTCGATTTCCTAGGCATCCAGACGATGTACGACCGATACCTTATCATCGATAAGACCCGGAAACCGGCTCGTCGGATCGAAACACCTCAGTTCTTCTGGATGCGCGTATCGATGGGATTGATGCTCGACGAACCCGTCGATCGGGAAGGCAAGGTTACGGCGCTTTACGAGCTCTATAAGTCCCGCCGTTTCTGCTCGAGCACACCGACGCTCTTCAATTCCGGCACGCTTCACTCGCAGCTATCGTCCTGCTATCTGTACTACATCGATGATTCCATTGAAGGGATCATGATCCGCGGCATTGCTGAGAATGCCTTCTTGTCGAAGTGGGCCGGCGGCCTCGGCGGGTCCTGGACTGCAGTTCGCGGGACGGGCGCCTACATCGGTGGCACCAACGGTGAGTCACAAGGGGTGATTCCATTCTTGAAGCTTCACAACGACCAGCTCGTGGCGGTTAATCAGGGCGGCAAGCGCAAAGGTTCCGGCTGCGCGTATCTCGAGACCTGGCACAACGACATCTTTGAATTTCTCGAGCTGAGAAAGAACACCGGTGACGATCGTCGCCGTACCCACGATATGAACACGGC
>JBDSPT010000312.1:0-15063 GCA_039930205.1 Opitutus sp.
GTGACGCCGATGGATATCTCATCCGCAACTACGATCATCTCGCTTTCTTCGCAACGGATCGAAAGCGCGGAGACTTTTCGCTGAACGTGGCGAATCCCCTGACCGCGGAGTACTTCATCGAGCGATACGGTCTTGAACGCGTGACCGCGAGCTACGACCTGAATTATTCGCAGTTGGAAGCGCTCCTGCAAAAGTCGGAGCCTCAACTCGTGGATATCACGATTCATCAGCACATGCCGATGTTTCACATGGAGCATTGCGTGTTTTGCGCCTTCCTTTCGAGCGGCAAAGACTACCGGGATTGCGGTCGACCGTGCGACACCCACCGCGTTGCCCTGCGCGATCGCGTGGGCGCCGAATTGCCACTGAAAGCCGATGCGGGTTGCCGCAACACCGTTTTTAACAACCGCGCCCAAACGGGAGCGGAGTACGTTGCTCGACTCCTCGAACTCGGAGCGCGCCACTTCCGAGTAGAGTTCGTGAATGAATCCGCCGAGGAGGTTAGTCGCACGGTCACGCGCTATCGTCAGCTCATCGCCGGCGAGATCTCGGGCTCAGAGTTATGGCGGGAACTGAAGTTGCTTAATCAGCTCGGCGTGACGCGAGGGCAGATGGAGACCTCGCCGCAGGTGATCCTCCGGAAATCCTAACTTACGCTGCGGCCGAAGTGAAGCTACCGGGTCCGAACTTGGAACAGCTTAACCGCACCCAAGATCACGGGGACAAATCGCAGAGCTCGACTCACGAGGCCAGGCTTCTTTCCCCCAAAGGCGGCCCGGTTCAGCAGCAGACCAAGCGGGAGTGCCGCAAATTTGGCGAACGGCGAAATTTTTCGCCATTGGACGATGACACGATCCAGCCAATTGATGGGGCGTACCACTTCCGCCGAGAGCGCCACCATGCGCAAACGATCGAGCGAGATTCGCGCGCGCAAAATGGCTTTGCGGCGCGCGAGCGCGTTCAGTTCTGCGGCCGGATACATGCGCGATCTTGCTTCAACTCAGCGATGGTGCCTTCGAACAGCCGAGGTTGGCGTGAGACAAAGCGGCGACAGTAAATCAAAATACCGACAAACCCACCGGAGTACAAAACGGCAAACCCGCCAAGCACCGCAAGTCTGGCCGTATCCCAAAACAAGTACACCACCGTCAGACTTACGAAGGTGATCGCCAGGATGGCAGAAAAGATGGCCGCGCTGATCCAGATGAACAACTGGATCACGCGGAACTTCTCCTCGTGAAGCTCGAGCGCGAACAACTCAATCCGATCTCGGGCGGTATCGAGCAGACCATCGGCTAAACCGCGGATCGATCTTAGCAGGCCGGCAGCGGCAGGAGTGCTTTCGGTGGCGCGAACCATGGGTTGGCGCGCACTCAATCCCGACTGCGACGGATCAGCGCACCGAGCAGAACACCGACACCCAGCGCGATGGCGAGTGATTCGTAGGGATGACTGCGAATGGTCTCATCGGTTGCGCGTGCTCCCGCGACGACTCGCTGACGCGCGTCGCCATAAACGTCAGCTGCCTTGGTCTGAAGGTTTCCCAAGCGAGCACGCAGCTCGCCGAATTTATCGGATGCGCGATCCGCGACCGGACCAACCAACATGGCCTCGGCTTCAGCCATCAGACGGCTGATGTGCTCAGCAACTTCTTCAGGAGTTTCGGACTTCGATGCGGAATCGTTTTTCATAAGCGTAGGGTTTGAGTTAGGACTAGTGGCAAAAATGAGATCCGAGGGAGGAGTAGCACTGCAAATCCCCGCACGACTCCGACGGTACCGAGCGTGAGTAACCAGATCGAGTGAGAACTCCCATCAGATCCGTTATGGGCGCCGACGAACTAAAACCGATCTCGTGAGCCTCCCATCCGAAGTAAACGCGGTAAATCATAACGGCGCCGACGAGGAGGAAGATGACAGCGAGAGCACTGCTCATAGTTGCATCCGAAGTTACCACAAGCTGTGCCAAATGCCCTGTATTTTACCCAAACCATTATCCCAGTTCTAGTAACGTAGAGATAACGCATCTTTTGTGAGCGAATATCGGTAAATTTCCGTGCGTTCTGCGGCGCACCTCCCGGCGCTCTCTGGCAACCTGCACGAACCTACAGTGCGTTTGGACATGGCAGTAGAAAACAGAACTCGGTACCCCTTCCCTCTTCACTCGTACACGAAATGGTGCCGCCATGCGCGACGACGACCTCCCGCGCGATTGCCAACCCGAGCCCCGCGCCTGTTTTCGTCTGTCCAGGCGCACGATAAAATCGGTCGAACACGTGAGGGATCACCGTCGATGGGATTCCACTTCCCTGATCCTTGACACTGAACCGAACAAAGCCTGGCGCCGATAAGACGGCGCCAAGTGTAATCAGCCCGCCTTTCCGAGAATATTTCGACGCGTTCGTGAGCAGATTGATAAACACGTGCCGCAACCGTCCGGTGTCCACGTTGAGAGCGGCATTGTCCAATCCCGGTTCGCAGTCGATCTGAAAACTTTGTCCCGCGCTGACGATGATACTTCGCGCTTCGTTAGCGACTGCACTCAGCAGTTCACCGACGGGAACCAAACGTAATTCGAGCGACGCCGCTCCCGCTTCGAGGCGCGCCAGGTCCAGCAAATCATCCAAAATTCGGAGTAGCCGTTCAGCGTCGTCTTTCGCGCCTTCCAACAGCTCTCGTTGCTGTGGGCTGAGCGAGCCCACCTGCTGTTCCAGCAAAAGATACACCGCCATCCTCAATCCGGTTAAGGGCGTCTTCAGTTCATGGCTGACGGTGCCGACGAGATTGGTTTTGGCGTCGTCGAGTAACCGGAATTTCGTGACGTCCTGGAGCACCACCGCTGCGCCTTTGAATTCGGTCAGCGTGTCGCCGATCGCCAGGATACGTGGCAAGTAATGCCGGTCTTCGCGACCAACTCGCAACGTGACCACGTGCGAATAATCCGTGGGCAGATAGTGCGCGCCCGTTGCGAGCACTTCCTCGATCGACTTGGAGACAGAAGCGGGGAATCCATCGCTGAAATCGGGCGAACCGGCCAGCTCTTCCGCTGCAGGATTGCGCACCTCCTGCCGACCCTCTCGATCGACCACGAACACGGGATCCGGCGTGGAGGTGAGCGTGGCTTCCATCGTTCGCTGAGTTCGCAGCACCTTCGCTTGGGTCGCGTCCCGATAGGAGCGCAACTTCGCGGACATCTGATTGAACGACTGCGCCAACCGTCCCAACTCATCTCTGGAAACCACCGGCACCGTCCGATCCAGATCTCCTTCGCCCACCGCCATCGCGGACGCCGTCAATGCTTTGATCGGTTTCAATAAAGAAGCGGCGAGTCTCCACGCCACGAGCAACGACAGGACGAACGCGACGATGATCGCGGTGTAGAGAACTCGAGCAGTCGTCGCGACCATTTGATCCGCACGAAGTCCGGTTTGTTGTGCCGCCTCGAAGTCGCTTCGGTTGAGATTTTCGATTTCTGCCATGACTCGATACAGCGCCGCCTCGTTGCGTTGTAGCCGTTCGAGTGTACCGCGGCCACCAGCGGCCAGGAGTTCGGCGCCTTGCCCGGCGAGATCGGAGAAGGCCTCATCCAGTCTCTCCACCAACACCGCACGTGGTCGACCGGCAGATGTGGCAGATTGCGCCATCAGCTCGCGCGTGAATGCCGCGCGATTCGTCTCGAACCCTTCACGCGCGGCAAGCGGATCACCTCGCTGCGCTAACGAAAGAGCGGACGTCATCAATCGCGCCGAAGTCCGCAACTGCTGACAGGCGATGATATCCCGATAATTTCCGGCTAAGTCGCGCTGCAGCGAACCCGCCAATTCTCGCGACACTCGAATCGCATAAAGCCCCGTACCTACGAGCAGCAGTAACAACGGAAGCAATCCGAGATAAAGCCGAGTTCTTAACATCCTGGAAGGTCGTGCTGGCTTCGGTAACGTATCATCGATCGCGCGACGCTAGCTCAAGGCTCAACCTAGGCCTCGATCTAGCAACTATTGGGGCCTTTCGATTCACGCGTTAAAGGAGACCAAGCTTCTGCCGTTTGCGGTACAACGTTGCGGGATCGATCCCCAACGTGCGCGCCGCCTCGTCCAAGTTGCGAGTCGTCGCGAGAATTCGTCGGACGTGTTCTGCTTCGAGCGAATCCAGACTCACGCGCGCACCCACCGCCACCGCAGGGTTGGCCTTCTCGCCAAATTCTTCGGGTAAGTCACCCAGTTCAATTGTCTGCCCGTGCGCCAAAATCACCGCTCGCTCGATCACATTCCGAAGTTCGCGGAGATTACCTGGCCACTTGTAGGCCGCGAACGCCGCCGTCACCGACGGTGAAAACCCAACGACCTTGTTCGCAATGCGGTCAGCGAAAAACTTTCGGTAGGTCTCTGCGAATCGCAGGAGATCCGTCGGTCGATCGTGCAATCCGGGCAGCGAGATCGTGATCACATTCAAACGATAGAAAAGGTCCTCGCGAAACCGGCCCGCGCGAACCTCATCCACGAGCGAACGATTCGTCGCCGCAATCACTCGAACGTTCGCCCGCCTCACCTTCGCTTCCCCGACTCGTTCGTACTCACGTTCCTGCAGCAAGCGCAGCAGCTTGGGTTGGATCTCAAGTGGCAGTTCGCCGATCTCATCGAGAAACAACGTTCCCCCATCCGCGGCAGCGACTTTGCCCATCGTGTCGGATACGGCTCCGGTGAACGAACCTTTCACGTGGCCGAATAAATCGCTCTCCAGTAGCTCACGCGACAAACTCGGACAGCTTACGGTGACGAAGGCTGCTTCGCGCTGCGCACTCCGTTTGTGAACCTCTCGCGCCAGCACGGTCTTGCCCGTACCGCTTGGCCCCAGAATCAACACGCTCGCCGGTGTCTCAGCCGCCTTGAACGCGATCTCAAATGCGCGCTGCACCATGGGCTCAGTCGAGTCCAAATCCACTGCAGGTGAGCTGTCCGAAAGCTGCGTCTCCAGCGCTTGGACCCGCGATTCCAAGGCACGCGCCTTGCCTACTTTGGCTAACACCCCTCGGATCTGATCGGGTGTAAATGGCTTAGGGATGAAGTCGAAAGCTCCGCGACGCATCGCCTCCACCGCTGTCGCGATGTTGGCGTACGCCGTAAACATGATCACCGCCAAAGTCGGTCGCACCTTCAGCAACCTGGCCAGAACTTCAAGGCCATCTTCGGCCCCGAGTTTCAGATCCAGGAAACACACATCACACCCCTCCTCCTCTACTGTCTTCAGTGCCCGTCCCCCGCTCGGAGCTTCACTGACGACGTAGCCCGCCATTTCCACCGCGATGCGTGTGGTCCGGCGGATACTCGCATCGTCGTCCACGATAAGTACACGCATCGATCCATGCTGGTGCGCACCCACTCATCACGCCAACGCAAAAAACAAGGCGGAGCCGCTTGCGCGGCCCCGCCAGGTCCAGCTTCAACTCACTGTCCCGCAAACCAGAGGCCTGCAGGCAGTGTCAGAAAAAATGACATGCGCACCCATGCCGTGTTCCGTTTTCAACGAGAACGTTTCCGGCGTTTTTTGACCATGGCACAGAGCCGCGCATCTCACATCGCAAAGTGCGTCGCACGCTTCGTCGCCGCTGCAACAATTCAGAAGCCCAGAAGGCCGTAATAGTGAGCGCGAAGCATTCAAAACTGCGCAAACAGAGTTCGGCCTGCTCCTGCAGCTTAACCGCTCGTACACCCCTTCGCCCTACGGGCAGCATCGCAAACCCACCGTGAGTTCAGACCGGAATTCGCCCCACCAATGCCCCTCCCGATTCTTTTGTCGAAAAGCTAACCCAAACTGCTCTAAGTGCTACTCGCGTCCCAAGCCGAAATGCCAACCTCCATTCCCGCCGAACCCCGCCCTTCACCCATAGCTGTAGCCGCTCCCACCCCCACCGCGGGTAAACTCACGGATCTTGAGATCAAGGATGCTCAACTGATTTTCGGGTCGGTTTGGCAAATCTTGGAAGCTGAGTTCGGGCGCGAAAACCTCCGCTTCCCCAAGGAAATCATTCTTCTCGGGGGCGCGCCCGGCTCGGGCAAGGGCACCAACACCGCCTTCATCGCGGAAACTCGTGGTCTCACCTGCCCTCCAGTCGTCATCAGCGCATTGCTCGATTCTCCGGACGCGCGACGGCTGAAGGACGCAGGCAATATGGTCGGTGACCGCGAAGTCGTCAGCTTGCTGCTTCGCGAACTGATGCATCCAGTTTATCGTGACGGAGTCGTCCTCGACGGGTTCCCGCGGACCAATGTACAGGTCGAATGCTTGAAGCTGTTGGTCGACAAGATGCATGCCCTGCGCCGCGAGTTTTTCAATTCACCTCTCAGCATCCATTTTCGTCAGCCGACCGTTCACATCATGGTGCTGTTCGTGGATGAAAAGGAATCGATCGACCGCCAACTCAAGCGGGGCGCGCAGACTCGCCTGCACAATGATGAAGTGCTGCGGACGGGGATCGGCGACTTGATGGAGGACCGCGCAACGGACCACGACGAAGCGCTCGCACAGCGTCGCTACCGCGTCTTCAAAGAGCAAACGTGGGACGCACTTCAGTCATTGAAGGAGATTTTCCATTATCACTTCATCAACGCCCAAGGGCCGATCGAAGAGGTCGAGCAGAATATTCTTAAGGAGTTGGAGTATCAAAGCACCCTGGAACTCGACCCGCGGACGGTCGACCGGCTTCGCAGTCTTCCGGTCGCCAGCGAGATTATCATCCACTCACGCCAGGAGTTGGTGAAGCGGCTCGACAGCTATGAGTTCGGCCAACCTGAGCTCTTCTCCCACGTCGTCACGTTCATCGCACGCAAGATCATGCCGATCATTCTCCGGCATTCCATTTCGGGCGTCGCGTTGATCAACACGGAGGATCCATTGCTGGACGACGTGACCGCGCTCGCGATGCTGATCGATGTGTTCTCAGAACGCGGCTACCACGCGGTGCTCGATATTCATCGCATCGAGGTCCCTGAAAAATTTGATGTCGCGACAGGCGCGATTCACTGCCGGATCAAGAAAGTCTTTCGCATCCAGATTCGCTTCCAAGGTTCTGAGATCCGTCGCGGGTAATCGCCGATGTCTCCTTTCGGACCGATCGCTTAAGTCGGAGCGGCTCACTCGTAGCGTAGCGCTTCGATGGGATCGAGCGCCGCAGCTTTCCACGCCGGATAAAATCCGAAACCGACGCCGATGGCCGAGCAGACGGTCAGGCCCGTCAATGCCCACCCCCACGGGAAGACGGCAGCCGCATTGAGGAACTTCGCCGCGACATTCCCGCCGACCACGCCGACCAGGATGCCGGCCAGGCCGCCCACCATCGATAGCAGGACTGCTTCGATGAGGAACTGGGTGAGAATATTCCGTTTCTTCGCGCCGATACTTTTACGGATACCAATCTCCTTTGTTCGCTCGGTTACGCTCACCAGCATGATGTTCATCACCCCCACGCCTGACGCGAGCAATGCGATCGCACTGATCACGAAGGCACCGACCGCAACAATGCCTGCGATTTTGTTGAAGGACTCGATGAGCGTATCATTCGAGAACACTTCGAAGTCATTTGAGTCTTCCGGATTCAGTCCACGAACCAGTCGCATCATTCCGATTGCCGTATCCTCGGCACTCGCCAGCGAAGCTTGATCGGGAGCTTGCACGTTGACGCTGATCGACCTGCCCGTGCGGCCATAAATTTCCAGGTACTGCGTGATGGGAATGAGCGCATTGTTGTCCTGACTCTGGCCAAACGCCGTTCCTTTCGCAGCGAGCACCCCGATAACCGTGTAGCTTTGACCATCGATGCGAACAACACGACCGAGCGATTCTTCGTTGATGAACAGTTTTCCCACGATCTCTGCGCCGAGCACGACCACCGCGCGCCCAAACTCAACGTCGTCAGGGCCCAAATTCCGGCCGTTCGCCATTTCGAAATTCCGACTGGTGACGAAATTCTCGTCGGCGCCAATCAATCCGATGTTCGGATTCGTCTTGCGGTCGGCGTAGCTCACCCGGCGACCGCCACGCCGCAGCTGCAGGCTGACTTCCGCCGTGTTACGCATGAACTCTTTGAACCGCGACGCCTGGTCATAAGTCACGTCCCTTCGATTCGCGAAGCGCTGCCGCGGATCGCTGAAG
The DNA here is from genome assembly GCA_039930205.1 of Opitutus sp. GTDB lineage: Bacteria > Verrucomicrobiota > Verrucomicrobiia > Opitutales > Opitutaceae > Opitutus. Next base: position 8,148 of record JBDSPT010000312.1, read on the forward strand.
TTGATCGCTGGATACTTCGAAAACTGGAAGCTGTTCGCGCCGAGCACATTCAAACCCGTCTCGATGTTGCTCCGCAGTCCGGTGATCACCGTCATGACGCCGATCACGGAAAACACTCCGACCGCAATGCCGAGCATGGTGAGTCCCGACCGCAGTTTGTTCGCTGAGAGGGAACTCAGCGCAAGACGCAGCGTTTCGAGGAGGTTCATTCGTAACGCAACGCCACCACGGGATCGAGTTTGCTCGCCTGCCACGCCGGCGCGAAACCACTGAAGACTCCGGTAAGCACCGAGATCGTCAGCCCCACTGCCACCAAACCAGCCGAAAAGACCAGGGGGAACGACGGCGCTACCACCCCGACTAACGTGGAAAGACCGCCCGCAATCGCGAGGCCCGCCACTCCGCCGACAAAGCAGATCGCGACGGCCTCGATCAAGAACTGCAGCAAAATCGTCCGGCGGCGCGCCCCCAAGGCTTTGCGCGTCCCAATCTCCTTCGTGCGCTCTTTCACGCTCACGTAGGTGATGTTCATGATGCCGATCGCACCAACAAAGAGCGCCAGTCCCGTGATGAACAAGCCCGCGAGTGCAATGCCGTTCTTGATCGGATCAAGCTGCGCCCGGATCGTACCTTGCTCGTTGATCTCAAAATCGTCCCGCTTCTCCGGCCCGAGCTGTCGTATCCGCCGAATGAGTCCACGAAGTTCATCACGCGCTTCCACCATCCGTGTACTGTCGACCTGCACCCGGACTTCGCCATCGTCGTTTACCCGATAGTAGCGTCGATAAGTCGTGATCGGCATGGCGAGCATCGAATCCCAGCTGAATAAGCCGAGGAAACTGCCTTGCCGCGCGGCCACGCCGAGAACTTTGAAATTCTGCGCCTTGATTCGGATCGTCTTGCCCACCGCTGACTCGTTCGGAAATAGCGCATCGGCCACGTCGAACCCGATGATTGCGACGTTCGTCCCTGACTGCGCTTCAAAGTCGCTGAAGAATCGCCCCTCCTTCAAATCGGATCGCGTGATGCGCGAGTAGTCTGCTGATGTACCGAGCGTCCAGATATTGTTCAGGCGATACTCGCCTCGGATCACCGTCGTCTGCCGGTTTGCCGTGGGCACCGCGATCTTCAACGCACTGCTTGGATTCTGCGCGATCCATTCGTTCACCTGACGCGCGTAATCGTACGCGATCGGCCGTCGGTTTCTATAATTCCACCAGTCTTCTGTTTCGCGCCACGGCCACTTCGTCACGTAAAGGATGTCGTCGCCGAAGCCCGAAAAACTCCGGTCCACACCCACATCAATGCCTTTGATCGCCGTGCCCATCAGCGTCACTGCCACAATTCCGATGATCACACCGAGCGCCGTGAGCATCGAACGCATCTTGTTGGCTCGAATCTGCGCGAACGCGATTCGCAGCGATTCGTTCAGCTCGTAGTAAAGACGGCGCATCGCGGGCTTTAGTTCGCCGGTCCGTCCGACTCGATTAATCCGTCACGCAAGCGCACGATCCGGCGCGCATGCCGCGCAACTTCCTCTTCATGGGTGACCACGATGATCGTGTTGCCCTGTTCGTAGAGTTGCTCGAACAAAGCCATGATCTCGACGCCCGTCTTCGAGTCCAAATTCCCCGTGGGCTCATCCGCGAGGATGATCGAGGGACGCGTTACCAGCGCCCGCGCAATCGCGACGCGCTGCCGTTGCCCGCCTGAAAGTTCGTTCGGACGATGGTGGACCCGCTCGCTCAATCCGACGTTATCCAGCGCCTCGCGTGCCCGTTCGATTCGTTCGTGTTTGCTGATGCCCGCGTAGATCAAAGGCAGCTCGACATTGTGCAACGCGTCCGACCGCGGCAGCAGATTGAAGGTCTGAAAAACGAAGCCGATCTCGCGGTTGCGGATGTCCGCGAGTTCGTCATCGACCATCGTGGCCACGTTCTTCCCGGCAAATTCGTAACGACCTTGCGTCGGCGTATCCAAACATCCGAGCATATTCATCAGGGTGGATTTGCCTGAACCCGATGGTCCCATGATCGCGAGATATTCGTTTCTTCGGATATTGAGCGTAACTCCCCGCAACGCATGGATGGTTTCAGATCCCATCTTGTAGAGCTTCGTCACGCCTTCGATCTCGATCACCAACGCTCCGGGAGCACGGACCACGCGCGTTTCATGGTCCGATTGAACAAATGGGGGAGTCATGATGCGGAGTTCGAGCCGGGAAGCATACGGAATCGAGGAACAGAATCAGCGATCACTTTTTCGCCGCCGGCTTTTCCTTCGGCTTGTCGACGCGAACTTTCATTCCATCCGTCAACGTCCGCGTGATCGTTCCGAACGGTCCGCTGACGACCTCATCACCTTCTTTGACCCCCGACTTGATCTCGATGTGCGTCGTGTCGCCGATGCCCGTTTCCACCGGAGTCATCTTTACGGTCTCGCCATTCTTGAGGAAGACGACGCGCTGGAGCTTTTCACGATCCGAGCGCTCACGCTCACGTTGCTGCTTTTCGTTCACCGCAGCAGCTGCGCCTTCGCCTTGGGTTTCCTTGGCCTTCTTTTCGCGATCAGTGCTCAACTGGTCCAGAGTCTTGTTACCTTCGCGGCTACGCACCGTGACGGATTGGATCGGAACCGCGACGACGTTTTGAACCGTCGTCGTCTCGATATCGACATTGGCACTCATGCCGGGGCGGAGGTTCACGTTCTTGTCGCTCACCCGAATTTTTACCTGGAAATTCGTGACTTCCTCTTGGGTGTTCAGTCCCTGCGTCTTCGCTGCGGAGGCGATTTCCTTCACCAATCCCGAGAACTTCCGGCTTGGATAAGCGTCGATCGAAATGCGCGCAGTGTCTCCCACCTTGACGTTGACGACATCGTTCTCGTTCACGTTCACGCGGACTTCCATATTGTTGAGATCTGCCACCCGCATGATCTCAGTTCCGGAAAAACTGCCCGTGGCCACCACGCGCTCGCCCGCCTCACTCGTCAAAGAACTGATGGTCCCTTCCAGCGGGGCGTAGATGGTGCACTTCGAAAGCAGCTCATTCGACTGAGCCAGCAATCCTTCCGTCCGTTTGATCTGGGCGAGGGAGTTATCGTAATTCGCCTGTGCCACTTCGAACGTCGTGCGCGCTGAGGTCTGTTCTGACTCGGGAATGAGACTGCTGGAGAAGAGCCCTTCGCTCCGCTTGAAATCTTCCTGTGCCTTCAGCAATTGAGCCTTTGCCTGGACGGCCGTCGCCCGTGCCGCCGTGAGGTTCGCCTCCTGCTGCTCCACCTGATAGCGGTAATTGTCCGGTTTGATCTTCACGAGGAGATCCCCCTTCTTTACCGCCGCGCCTTCGCGCAATGGCAGTTCAACGATCTCTCCGGAAACCTCGGGCGAAATCTTCACTTCGAGCTCTGGCTGGATCTTACCGGTCGCATTCACGAGCTGGGTGATCGTCTTGATCACCGCTTTCTCAAAAGTCACTGGCGTCGGTTGCTGCTTCCCCTTTTTGGCGAACTTAACGCCCGCGGCGACGAGCACGATCAGCAAGATGGCTCCGATGATGAACCACTTCTTTTTGGATTTCTTCTTTGGCCGAACGGCAGCAGGGGAAGGCGGAGGGGCGACGGGAGCCGAGTTCATAGATCAATAGTGAGGCGAAGGACGGGAGACTTGAAAAACATCGCTGCAGTGGCAAGCGGCGCCCTCGACTCGTGTAAACACAGGTGGAGGGGCCCACAACGACCCCTCCACACAACACAACTGATTACTACGAACGAGCGCTAAAACAGTCCTTTCACGCCTCGAAGGAAACGTGGATGCGACGAATCCTCCCGACTCCGCGATGAAGCGGGCCAGGAGTTCGATCGACCAACGTGCCTCAAGGACGAGTCCGGACATGGCGCGATAACACGTCCTGACTAAACAAAGTTACACGAGTTTTTGATGAACGGATCGGCCCATGGATGAACGGGACGCGAGATTCTCCCCGCTCCTTGCTTCGCTACTTTCCCTTCACCAGTTCCCGCCGTGTATCAACCCGATGTTTGAGTGTTCGAGGTCTTCGAGGCCAACGGCTCTCATCTCGCCCTCTTCATTGTCGATCACTTCGCCCGCCCATCAAAACGCGGTGGCGCCGGGATGAACGAATACGTTTCGCAATCTGGCCTGCTCAACACGCCGCCGGTCCGGAGGCCGCGCTTCTCACGTTCGATGAAGTCACGACCGGATTCCACAAATTCGGAAACCAGCGCTCCATCCAGCAAGGACGCCGTACCCGCAATCCACGACGTCGCCTGTCGGCTGGCTCACGCCGATAAACCAACGGGGACGTGCGCTCGCGCGCTGCCTGGTTGTTCATCGTCCCGACGCCTTGATCGGACCTTCGCTTTTGAACCGGGGTTTGATGACGGACGCGACGAATGCATCGATCGAGGGTGCATCGAGCAGCTCGCGGAACATATAAACCGGCACCGGTGAGTAGCGGAAGATCACGCCGTCAGTGAACTCGATTTCTATCACGCGAGCGGCACGGTCATAGCCCACGGAGGCGATTGTCTCCGAACTAACTGCCTGGTGTATCATCTCATCTCAGACTGCCTCGATCCGCCTTTGGTTCACTTAATCTGCGGGCATTGCACCCTGAACCGCATGTGAGGGCGGTGCGCACGCTCGCGCAAATTCAGCCCGTGTGTCGACACACCCGTGAAGGCGTGGACTCGCACCTCCCTGAGCCCAAGGATCCACGCTCTCACGAACGTCGCACCCTCATTTATTGAAATGCTGCAGGGACTTCGCCATCGCAGCGCACTTGCCGCTGCCAACGCGGTCGGTTGAACGATGCAAGAATCTCCCCGTCACGGTCGCCAGTCGCTGGAACAAAGGCTTCCAGCATGACGTTGGGGGCCTGGATGCTGGTTGTCGGAGCACTGCTCCTGATCATGGCTCTGATCCAGCCGACCCTCAATCGACTGCCCGTTACGGGGACGATCGTGTATCTGCTGATCGGCATCGCACTCGGACCCGTAGGGTTCAAGGTGATCAACATCGACCCGATCGTGCACGCACCGTGGCTGTTGCATGCGTCAGAAGTCGCCGTGCTCGTTTCGCTTTTCACGGTCGGGATGAAGTTGCGATTGCATCCGGGCGCGCGGCGACTGCGCCCGGCCCTGGTCCTCGCGTCGTTGTCGATGGCGATCACCGTTCTGCTCGTGGCGGCTGCCAGCATGGTTTTGCTCGGGGCGAGCCTGGGCGAAGCGATTCTCCTCGGTGGTATTCTGGCGCCGACCGACCCTGTACTTGCTTCAGACGTACAGATTCAGAATTCGCGGGATCAGGATAAGGTTCGCCTGACCCTCAGTGCCGAAGCGGGACTAAACGACGGCACGGCCTTCCCATTCGTGTTGTTGGGGCTCGGCCTCCTCGGTCACCACGAGTTGGGTACGTGGGGCTGGCGCTGGTGGACAGTTGATGTGCTTTGGGCTGTGTCTGCCGGCCTCTTGGTCGGCGGACTGCTGGGATTCGGACTCGGTCGATTGATGCTCCGCCTCCAGGCGCGGAGGGCCAAAGCCGTCGCCTTCGGCGAATACCTGGTCCTGGGCCTCATCGGCGTCTCGTATGGCGCAGCCGTCATGGTGAACGCGTATGGTTTCCTTGCCGTGTTTGCTGCGGGTTTGGCGCTACGCGCCGTCGAGCGTCAGGCGAGCCCCACCGACGAGGAACTCGACGAAACGATGGCCGCAGCATCAGCGGGACAAGGTGGAGATGCGCTCGCGGCGAATCCCAAAACCGCGCCGGCGTACTTTGCGGGTGTTCTCCTCGCCACCAACGAACAGCTCGAGCATTTGCTGGAGGTTGGGCTGGTTCTCGTCGTCGGCGCTACTGTGATTTCAGCCGGATTTTCGTTCGTGGCCGTTTGTTTCGCCCCTCTCCTCTTCTTCGTCATTCGACCGGTTGCGGCTCTTCCGTTGTTGGCCGTGGGGCGATTTTCGCGACCTGAGTTCGGAGCAATCGCGTGGTTCGGCATTCGCGGAATCGGCTCGGTATATTACCTGATGTTCGCGATCACCCACGGATTGCCCGGCAACACCGCCCAGCACCTCAGCTCGATCACGCTGACCATCGTCATGCTTTCAGTTCTCGTGCACGGCTTCTCGGTCACGCCTTTGCTCGATCGCTACCACCGCGCCAAACGCGTCCGCAGCTGACGCGCTCGCGACCGAGGGGCCAGATTTCAGGCGCCACTGTCGGTGACGTGTTCAACGCGTTCCACGCGCGATCGAGTTTGTCGGGGACTCCTGCAGCGGTCTTGCGACGGCTAAAAAGTTCCGACGATGTCGTCGGGTAAAATTCCCCTGTGTTTCGAACCGGACTCAGGTCGGACGGTCTACCGTCGCGCCCCACGGCACCTTATGAAAAACCCAACTCGATACGGTACCCTGCTCGCAACCGCTGCGCTTCTCGCCTCCACCGCGGCGGCCCAAGTTGCTGCTACAGCGAACACCGCAGCCCAGAACGCAGCCGCTGTCGCGAACCAGAACGCCAACGCGGCGGCGCATCAATCTGCGGCCGCCGCCGGCCAAGCCGCTCGCGCCTCAGCAGCCTCGGCCGCGACCGGAGCCCAGAGCGCAACCACACACAGTCCCGCGACGACCGGGGTGACCAGCAATGCCGTCACCGCCACGACGGCTGCCGGCGCTTCGATTCCCACCACGAAAGGCACGGTCAACTCCGGTCTCGCCAACCCCACGGTGACACCAGGCCACAGCGCGACTCACGCCAATGTCCATGGCTCTGCGACCGCACCGGGATTGAAAACCCAAGGCGCTGTTTCTGCTTCGCTCAACAGTCAGGCGACCGCCGCACACCTGAGGAACGCCACCAAGGCGGATCGCGATGGCGCGTTTGCCGAAGTGGAATCAGGAC
>JBDSPT010000313.1:0-4793 GCA_039930205.1 Opitutus sp.
CACTCTTTCCGCTCGCCGAATCGGTGCGCAACGCCGAGGTGCTGGACCGGCTTTTTGCGGCGGCGGGAACGCGATAATGTCCGGCGACTACGCCGGGCGGCGCGTGGATCTTCATGCAGTCGTTCCCGTCTCTGTCATTCTGAGCGCGTGGGAAGAATTCAGTGCGCTTTGAATCCTGTCGGATGCCGACGTGATGATGGATTCTTCGCACCTCTGCTGATGGACTCCTGCGGTTCGTCATTGCGAGCTGGCTTGCCGGCGTGGCAATCCAGCTGAACTTTCAAAGGGATGGCCGCGTCGCTGCGCTCCTCGCCATGACCAGATGAGTTCATCCCCCATACCCCGCAAGGGCTCGGCGTTCGTTTGGCGTCTCAGAATGGCAGGCTCGGGAGAACAACCTCAGTCTCACTGTTCACTACAAATCGGCCCACCCCGTTTTTGATTGAGCAGGTACGTGATTCCCAACCACATCGACTTGCGCTCACGCATCTCCGCGCGGGCGTTCCAGTTCCTTCGCTTCTCCCATGGTCACGACCACTCTGCCCGGAGTCTTTCTCGGTATCGGGCTTGCCGCCCTCCTCACGCTGCTGTTCGGCGTCTATTCCATCGGCCCAACGGAGCGCGGCGTGCTCACCACGTTCGGGCGGGTCCAACGCACTCCTGGTACGACCGCCGAAGATCCCGTCCTCGGCGGACTGCTGACGGACGAGGAAAAATTGCGGTATAACTATCCCAACGTCCGCGTGATCCCGCAGGGCGGCCCGTACTTCAAGTGGCCATGGCAGCGGCTCTACAAGGTCGACATGACGATCCAGACCGTCGACATCACGTGGGATCCCGACATCGAGCAGGCTTCGATCGAAGCGGTGACCAAGGACAATCTCACGGTGCAGATCTCCGGCCAGAATCGCTGGAAACCGGCCGAGCGAAATCTGTACGCCTATCTCTTCGGCATCTCCCACCCCGCGGCGCACGTCGTCGGTTATTTCATCTCGATCCTGCGCGATCGCGTCGCGACGTTTCACGGCGAAACCCACGAGGGCGCGGTCGAAGGCGTCTCCATTAATGACCTACGCAGAAATCTTTCTCTCATCAACAGCTTCATGGAAGAGGCGTGCCGTAAAACCGCCGCGCGCTACGGCATCGATCTCGATGCCGCGTTGATCACCAACATCGATCCGCCGGCCGACGTCGACGAAGCACTGGCGTCGATCAACACGACGCAAAACCAGGTGGCGGCTTCGATCAGCCAGGCCAAAGCCGACGCCGATCAACGGCTGAAGATGGCCGAGCAAGCGGTGCAGATTGCCGAGAATCGCGCCCAAGCCGAAGCCGCGCCCATCCTCGAACTCGGGAAAACGTTGGACGCGATGTACGCCCAAGGCGGCAAAGGCGCGCTCGATAGCTACCTGCGCAATGCCTCGCTTCCCCTCCGCGAAAAGGCCGCCCAAACCATCCTTAAACTGTGATCTCCACGTCCATGACTTTCCTCACTGCGCTCGCTTCGGGCTTCGTGCTCACGTTTATCGTTACCGCCCTCCTCACTGCGCTGGGTCGTACGTTTCAATTCTGGCGAATCCTGCCAGAGAGAACCGTCATCGTGTACACCTTCTTCGGCAAAGTCGTCGGACAAGTGGATGAACCGGGATTGTTCTTCCCGGTCTCGCACTTCGGCCCCCGTGCGCTGCTGTTCCCCTTCTTCGGCAAAGCCTACACGGTAAAAACAGTGATCCATCAGGCGTATCTTCGAAATCAGCTCGTTAACTCGGAGGAAGGCGCGCCCATGGGCGTCGGCATTTGGTTCGAGATGTACGTCAATAATCCCAAGGCCTACCTCTTTCAAAATTCTGACCCGATGGGATCGCTCAAGGCGAACGTCGCCACCGCCGTGGTGAAACAGCTCTCGAATCTCCGGCTCGACGTGCTGCTCGAAAACCGCGACGCCCTCTCCCGCAAAGTTCGTGAGGAGGTTTCGCCGACGTCGTCGCAGTGGGGCTTCAATCTCGGATCGACGTACATCCGCAAGGTCGCATTTCGCGACCGCGGCATGATCGCCGAAATCCAACGCAAGGTCGTCAATCGCCTCCGCCAGGTGACCGCGGCGATGCGCCAGGCAGGCGAAAACGAAGTCGCGATCATCCATTCAGAAGCCGACAAAAAAGCGTCGCAACGCCTCGGGCAGGCGCAAGCCGTTCGGCCGGAAGTCGTCGGCCAAGCTCTCGCACAGATCCAGCGCGTGCCAGAAGTGGCGAGCGCCCTGTTCGCGCTGCTCGACGTGCAGGCGACGCTGCGCAGCCCCGGCAAGATCGTATTGGCCGATGGAGGACAAACCGGTCTGCTGCTGAACAGCTAGAGCAAATCAATCAAGGGACGTTTTGGTTCGCCGGCGGGTTCGTTTTGAACCCACAGGTCACGGAGAACGGAACTGGATTTCCGAAATGCGCGGGCCGTTGATCGACCCGTGCTCTCCATGACCTCCATGGTCAACCTTTCTGAGTGGGTCTGGATCTCTATAATCGCGCGAAAATTGCCAGCGCTTGCTCCAAACGCAGGACATCTGGATCGACAAACCGGAACAGCGTGCGTGACGTGGCGTCGCACTTTTGATGGAACGATCGCCGCCGCTTCTTTCGCGCTCCCGCCGCCCACTCATCGCGATCGTGTGGGCGTTGGTCCTGCTGATCGCAACGAGCGCGACTTTGCCAGCGGCACCGGCACCCGCCTATCGGACGACCACAATGTTCGGCGTCGAGTACCTGGACGTACGCGACTTTGGCCGGCGGTTCGGCATGTCGCCGTCATGGACCGAGCGCGAGAAATCGATGCGACTCAAGAACGCGACGACGTCGTTCGAGTTGTCGGTCAACAGTGTCGAATCATCGCTGAACGGACTTCGTCTTTTCCTCGGTGAGCCTGTCGTCTTGCGCGATGGGAAACTTTTCATCAGCCGGCGTGACGCCGAAGATTTCCTCGGTCCCATCCTGACGCTCAACCTGGGCGCCGCTCGCTCTCCGGTCAAAATTATCGTCATCGATGCCGGCCACGGGGGAAACGATCCCGGCAATCAAAACTCACGCCTCAAGCTGAACGAAAAAACGTTCACCCTCGATGTCGCGAAAAGGCTCGAGCAGCTGCTGAAAGCTCAAGGCTACAAGGTCGTGATGACCCGCAAACGCGACCGTGCGGTCGACCTCGACCAGCGCGCAGCAATCGCCAACCAGGCGCGCGCCGATCTGTTCATCAGCATTCATTTCAACGCGTTCGCCCGCTCGGCGATTGATGGCACGGAGACCTACGTGATGACTCCGCTCCATCAGCGTTCGAGTCCGCAGGCGGAGCGCGACAACACGATGGTGCGGACAAAATATCCTGCCAACGTCCATGACCGATGGAACGCCGTACTGGGATTTCAGATGCACCGCGCGATCATGGCCAATCTGAAATCTTCCGATCGTGGTCTGAAACGATTTCGCTACAGCGTTCTTCGGTCCGTGCAATGCCCCGCGGTTCTGGTCGAAGCCGGCTTCCTCTCGAATGATCCCGAGGGTAAAAAGATTTCCACCGCGGCATATCGGCAACGGATCGCCGAATCGATCGCCGCGGGAGTGCGGCAGCACGCCGCACTCCGTCAACCGCCCGTCCCACGCCGAGGGTAGAACGGCATTTTCCTCTCAGGATCCACCCTGAACCGGAAAAATGCAGTCCACCACGGATAACACGGGCAGCACGGATTTTCCGAAGCGAAACTCTGTACCGGCCGGTCGCGGCCCGCACTCACTGAACGGTTGGGTTGAGAGCGAGTTGAATTTCGAGACAAGGCATTGATCCGCGCCCATCCGTGAAATCCGTGGCTAGGGCCTTTAAAACAAAACTGTAGCCGAGTTCCTGTCATTGCGAGAAGCGCAGCGACGAAGCAATCCAGCTGGATCGCCACGGCGCGCTTCGCGCACCTCGCGATGACCATGCGGCGGCGTCCGGCTACAGTTTAAGTTAAACCGCTCTAATTTCTTTGGCGTGCTTCCGGCTTCGCTGGACCCGCGCCACCCGTACGCGAAGGAGCGGCAGGCCTCCGTGCCTGCCAGCCTTCAAACAGGTCGTGTCCGCACGACACAGTCGTCGGTCCGCGATCGATTCAGTGGCAGCTCAGCGCGCACGCTGCCTGCTCAACGGCACCCGTCCATCTGACCGTTCGATACGAGCGTTCCCCGAGCAACTTCCTTCTCCTCACCGTTCGTATCCATCTTCTCACCTTACCCTTGCCTCGCCACCTCATCCTTCAACGCCTTCCACCGCGCAAGCCGCTCCGCAATCTTTGCTTCCCAACCTGCGGTCTTGGGCGTGTACAGCGTAACCGCCTGCTCGAGATAGTCTTCGCCCGAAATGTTTTCCGGATAGTCGTGGGCGTACTTGTAACCTTTTCCCTGTCCCATCCGCTTGTTCGCCTGTCCCGTTTTGCTGCGCAACGCCGATGGGATCGTTTGCACCGGCTGTTCCTTCAACACGCGATGCGCCTCTCCCAACGCGAGGGTGGCGGAGTTACTTTTGGGCGCCGTCGCAATGTACAACGTCGCGTGCGCCAGCGTGAGCTCCGCTTCCGGCAGACCGATGAAATCACAGGCGTGGTGCGCGGCCACCGTGAGCGGAAGCGCCTGTGGATCGGCCAGACCCACATCTTCGCTCGCGAGAATCACGAGTCGACGCGCGATGAACCGTGGGTCCTCGCCACCCGCCAGCATCTTGGCCAGCCAGTACATCGCCGCATCGGGGTCGCTGCCGCGGCAGCTTTTGATGAA